>CAZYED010000001.1:0-22516 GCA_964646295.1 uncultured Candidatus Saccharibacteria bacterium
CATGCTGCGTGCAAAAGAAATGTCTGATGACCTCGGCGTGATTGCTTTTCCGGCGCCAGTAAAGACAAAGAATCGGTTGGTAAAACTGCGATACGCTGTACGAGAAGTCAATGTATACATTGCCTATAAGCTTTTTCGGATATGACAAGTGTATTATTATAGTGGATAACTGCGGTTGTCTTGACTTGCGGGGGATCATCTCCGAAAATAAAGGCATGATACGAAACATCATCAAGTTTGCAACAGGAGGCATTATCATTGTGGTATTGGGTGCTGGCGCGCTTTTTGGTATTGATTATCTCCGCTATCGGACAAGCTCCGACTATCGGGCACTGCAGGAAGTAAAGCGTATTGAAAAGGAGATTGCCGAAGACCCCTATGGGGGCGACACGCCGGAGGAAACCCTCCGTCTTTTTATTGACGCGCTCAAAAAAGGAGATACTGATCTTGCGGCAAAATATTTTGTGTATGGAGAGCAGGAGGAATGGAGAGAGGATCTCGCAACGATGGAAGAAAAGAAATTGCTTCCCCTATTCATAAAAGATGTCGAGGCTTTGGATAATAGATATCCTCTTGTGGAAGGACGAAGTGATAGATTTATTTTTGAGACATATAATGAGCAAAAAGAGCTCGTACTACAAGCGGATTTAAGGAAGGAATCTAACGGCAAATGGAAAATCCAAGACTTATAAAATCAGTATTCTTTCTTGGGGTTTTGTTTATTGCAATAACACCCCTTTTTCTCTATGCCTACGACGACGATACCACTCATCCCGCGCTCACACAGGAGATAGTCCGACTCTTTGAGAGTAGGTTCCCTCAAAAGGACATATCGGACAGCGATACCAGACGCATTATTCAGGGAAGCATAGATGAAGACGCATCCGGCAGATGGATGCGTCATTTTTATGACCCCGTGCATCGTAAAGGACTCACTTATGCGGGTACCCAGTGGCAGAGCGCCAAGTCGTGGTCGGCAGATACGCTCGCGCAAGCCACATACAAGCCACAAGATATTCCCAATAGGACGCTGTATGGGAAAATAAAGGACGTATTTAGCGGGCAGACTGATTACTCATGGGAGCGGGGCATCTACGAATACGCATGGGGAGACAGGCAGAGAGGGCTTGAAACTCTCGGCCATATTCTGCACCTCATTGAAGACATGAGCGTGCCGGATCATACCCGCAATGACCCGCATCCGGGAGCGGGCAAAAGAATTGCCGATTTCGCCCCTTCAGCTCTTAGTGCGTGGCTTGAGCGCCACGATAGCTTCAATGAGAGTCCCTATGAATCGTTTGCTGTATTTTCACAGGGATCATTACACACTGCGGATGAAGTGAAAAATCAAGAACTGCCTGCCCTTGGCTCTCTGGACGCATATTTTGAGAACACGGCGAGATACTCAAATGGCAATTTCTTTAGTGGGGATACGATACTTTCTAACAATTATGATGAGCCGTTAATAATCAGATATGTCGATGGGTTTGGATTTACAGAGAGCGGGAATTCCCCAATTGCTCAAAGGGTAAAAAAGGTTGGCGGAGACGAATATACATTAATAGATAAGGATAAAAAAATCCTCTCCTCCTACTTCTCTCTTCTCTCCAAACAAGCAGTCTTGAACGGGGCTGGCGTAATAAAATTCTTTTTTGATGAGGTTGAGAAAGAAAAGCAAACCAAGTTACTATACGAGAAAAACAGATCATGGCTCACGAAGCAGGTTGATCGCTTCAAACAAAAGAGCTTCGGTCTTGCCGGTGTCATATACGGATCATCCGTCACATTGAGTGACTTGGAAGAAGAGACGCCTCCAGTCTCCAAGCCGCTGCCTGCGCCGCAGGCACAACCGTCCATACCGCCCCCTTCTCCTCCCCGTGTTGTCTCTCCAGCGCGTCCGGCGGTCCCCGTTGTTTCGGAGCCGACACCTCCGAAAACTGCATCTTCGGATCAGAAAAGCAAACCTTCGGATACGAAATCTTCTTCCGCTCCGGTACAGGCTCCGGCTCAAAACAATACATCTGGCGAAACAGCTCGCTCCCACGGCAATGTCCCTGATGAAGTGATCGCCCTTGCAAAAGTACAGACATCTTCATCCGAAACTTCATCGGCAACGATCGCGACTACTACCGAATCAACCGTCGAGGCAGATACCACCGCCCCATCCGTATCGCTTACGATATCCGAATGCGCGGATTCTTTCTCACCAAGCGGCTGTCTCATCGCAACCACTACGATTACTCTTGCGTGGGAGAGTACCGCATCCGATCTTGCGTGGTATGCTCTCTCATGTACATCGGCAGGGGCTTCCTGCGCCAGCTTTTCTTCCGCAACGACATCCGCCACAACCACTTCATACGCCATACCCGCCGATAACGCGGACTACACTTTCAGCGTCACAGTCGTAGACACGAGCGGCAACACAAGCGCTCCTATATCCAAAACTGTCTCTGTCGCCACACGCCCCGTGGTTATCAATGAAATTGCATGGGCGGGGACATCTGCCGCGCAGTCCAGCGATGAGTGGATGGAGCTTTACAATCCAACCGCGCATGCCATCTCTCTTTCCGGATGGACGCTCTACTCGGCAACAAACAATGATCCGTATATCACGCTCGCAGGCTCAATCCCGAGTAAAGGATTCTTTCTTCTGGAACGAACATCCAGCACGACCATTTCAGATATTGTAGAAGATCAAACATACACAGGCGCCCTCTCAAACTCCGGCGAACAGCTTATCCTCTCCCGCGCCTCCACCACGATTGATCGTACGCCCGCAGTGAGCGCGTGCAGCGGCTGGTGCGGAGGCTATGCCATAGTTTACAGGGCTATGGAGCGCGTAGATCATGCCACCGATGGAAGCCAGAAATCCAATTGGACGACATTTGCAGGAGTGCCGGGAAACGGCACAAACGCCAATGGTCTTGCCATTGAAGGCACTCCCCAAAAACGCAACAGCGTTGACTATATCCCGCCCACAATTGCGGCAGGATCGCATGTTACCCTTACCACAAGCAAAAGTCCCTATGTGATCTCCGGCGAATATATAGTCCCCGACAGTGCGACACTTGAAGTAGAGCCGGGGGTTGTCTTGAAATTTGATACGGATAGTTCGCTCAAAATAAACGGCGCTCTTGACGCGGAGGGCACGTCAGGAGAACCCATCGTCTTCACCTCCCTGCATGATGACGACTGCGGAATTACCGCAGGATGCGAAGACACCAATGGCACGACGACTCTGCCTGCCGCGGGCGACTGGAAGTCAATCTACCTTACGTCTACCGCCGCCTCATCCGTCATCTCGCATGCCATCGTAAGATACGGAGGAGCCATAGCTCCATTTGGAGACTATGCTGCGAATATCTGGATCAAAAACAGCGACACCACTGTACGAGACTCCACGATAGAGTATTCGGAAGGATACGGGGTCAAGATGGAAGGAGCGGGAGGAGGCACGATTGCCTCAAACGTGATCCGCGAGAATGACATGGCGGGTCTGTATGTCTACAATGGAAACACTCCTGCCGTGGAAAGCAACACGTTTACAGGAAACAGCGATGCCGCAATTGACGTCTTGAACGCATACCCGACATTCGCAGGCAACACGGCAGAAGACAACGGCGTCAACGGCATACAGATGAAGCTCGTGCTTGACCGCGATTATACCTTCTCGGACGATCTGCCGTACTACATGATTGAAGACGCGAGCATCGGAGCGGGCAGTACACTTACCATATCCGCAGGCGCCATCCTGAAGTTTGATTCGGTGACGACGTTTACGGTGCGGGGGACGCTTATTGCCAACGGGACGTCTGGCGCACCCATCATATTCACCTCTCTTGCAGATGACTCATATGGCGGCGATACCAACGGAGACAGCACGACAACCCCTCCCGCCCCGGGTGACTGGCAAAACATCACGTTTACCCAGAATCTCGCCACGTCCACGCTCTCACACATACGCGCCCGCTATGGAGGCGAGGTCATACGAGGAGTGAGTATTCCCGGAGTATTGTTCGTATCCCATGCGTCCATCGCGCTGGATCACGCCGTTATTGAAAAAAACTTTACTGCAGGCATCGGTCTTTCACATTCCACATCTACCGCGATCTCCCAGACGATCATCCAAGATCATCAAGGGGGTGCAAGCGGGACATTTTATGGGCTTCATCTTTCAAACTCCTCCACTCCCGGCATCGCGGATACGCAGTTCAGACTAAATGACGAGCATATCTTTTGGGACGGTACGTCTACGACTACGGATCTTGGGGGGAATGTGATGGAGTGAATCCGCGGATTTGAAGTATGTTGCGCGCGGTTGCCCGCAGGCAGGCGTTTTGCTACGATGCGCAAATCGGCCCAGCCCTCATAGCTCAATGGGCTTGCGCCAACTGCTTGGCGCAAGCGGGAAATTTAGTGAGCCGTCCTCGGCAAGCGTGAAATTTCCCGGGATTTTGCCGAGGGGGCAAAATGAGCGTAGTACTCCGAAGACCAGAAAATCCTTATACGTCCTTGTAGTTCAATGGATAGAACGTAGCCCTCCGAAGGCTAAGATGGCAGTTCGAATCTGCCCAAGGGCATAAATTATTTCATAATAGAGCCTCGACTCCTCTTGGGGGCAAAATAAAGAGCAAATTTAGTGCGGGGCAAGCCGAAGGCTAAAATGCCATAGAATCTGTTCATGGGCACAGTTATACATGATGCTGAAATTAGGGCTCGAGTTCCTGAAGGGATCCTAAAGCAAAAGTTGGTATGAGTATATTTAATTTCAGAAAAAGATTTGGGGGGCAGATATATGAAGAGGAGGCGAAATCTTACTTTGTGAATCAGATTAATCATTTCCTATTTCGTCCCTTAGATAGAGAGATCGGCCATTACTACGGGTATGATGAAGGGAATAAGATATTCGATTTCCTATGTCTCGGTCTGAATAGAGATCCACATAAAGAAGTAACAGATGGCGAGCTACCTTCAATACAGTATCTTACGTCCGATGAGTTTGAAGTTGTCTTAGCCGCGATTGAAATCTTGCATGACTATTTTAAAATCTCTAAAGAAGATGATCGTAGAAAATGGTTATCGCTGATTAATCAAACACTGAAACGTACTCTGAAGACACCTCTCTCACTAGGCATAAGGTGGCAAAATGGTAAGTTTTATCCAGAAGGTGCAATGGAGTTGGATGAGAAGCTCATTGGAGAAGTATTATTGTGGTTAGATGGATTTCCCAAACCTAAATCTCTATATGAAAATGCTCTCAATCACTACATTCAGACATGGAAACGCCCGATTTTGAGAAAAGACGTAATCATTAACTCATTCCAAGCTGTAGAAGAACTAACCAAGATATTTCTTCAGAGTACGATTCTATCCTTTGACAAAAACTTCCCTGCTCTTGCCAAGAAGCTGAGTCTTAACCAGAATTGGTCTCAAATACTGTATCAGTATAAAGAGTTAAGTAAAGAGTTTGGTAGACATCCAGGAAGAAATGAAAGTTTTATTCCCCGACAAAGCGACACAGAAGCGTTTCTCTATCTATCTGGTCTAATTATGCGCTTGATATTACAACATAATAAGCAAGCTACAAGATAGTTGTGTGCACAATATGAAAAGCAAACTCAAACTCAAGAAGAATCCGACGATGGAGGATTTTCAGCGGTATATCGCCGCGATGGTGCAGGAGCGCGGGTTTGCGGATGAGACGATACCGGAGATGTTTATGCTCCTTATGGAAGAATGCGGCGAGATGGCAAAGGCCGCGCGCAAGATGGCCAAGATCCACACGGACAAAAACTCGGAGCATTTTCATTTGGATCACGAGGTCGCGGATGTATTTATGTATTTGCTGGATATCTGCAACCACTTTGATATTGATCTTGAGCAGGCTTTTAGGGAAAAAGAGAAGATCAATGCGAAGCGAACGTGGGAGTAAGTTACTCCATGGGGATTTTTCTTGGTCTCCAAATGTGATAGTATTTGTGCGTGAGGAAGTCTCAAGAACCCATCTCAAAAATGGCTTTGAGGGGGAAAGCGAGCGAATTTCGTCGCAAAGCCTTTGCCGCAGGGATGATGCGTACCGGAGGTACGCTGAATCCCGAGAAGAAGGCTTTGCAGAAATTCGCCGCTTGGAGCCCAAATGCATTTTTGAGATGGGTTCCAGTGCTGATTTTGGTCATGCTTTTAGCACCACTCCTTGCGGGAGCGGCTGGTTTTGACCGCGATCTCTATGCCGGTATGCGGGGCAATCCCGATGTCGTGCGCATGCAGGATTTTCTGCGGAGCAGGGGATATTTTAACTATTCGCAGTCTACTGGCAACTATTTCACGCTGACGATACAGGCGGTACAGCGTTTCCAGGCGGCCAACGGGATCACTCCCGTGAGCGGATATTTCGGGCCCAAATCTCGGGCGCTTGCCAATGCTCTGATGGGGACCGGCGGCGGTACTGCGGGGACGCCGACTCCGGGCTCAAGCGGCGGCACCGGCAGTAGTACGGGCGAGTCGCCGTACAAGGAGAAGATCGTGATCTCTGAATTTTATGGCACTGCGTCGCGCCCGAGCAGTGAGCGGATTACTCTGCGAAACACGACAAAAAACGAGCGGATCACGGTGTCCGGTTTCAAGGTGGAGAATGCGCGCGGCGGATCCTTTGTCGTACCTCTGGCATATGCCTTGCCGGGCGGAGGTGCCGAAATGCGCGATCCGATAGTGCTTGCTCCGGGAGAAAGGGTCTTGATCTCGCTTGGCCGGCAGGAGCGGCGGATGAATTTTCGCGAGAATCTTTGCACCGGATATTTTGACGAGTCTTCCGATTTTACGCCCGGGCTGGATCATCAGTGTCCGGAGGTTATACTGCCGGACAGGGCATCGTATACGGACCGGTGTATCCGTCTAATTGAGGGTACCGGCTACTGCCGCGCGGGTGTTACTGAACAATTTACCGATTCTCGATGCGCGACGTTTATCAACGACCATATGAATTACACCGGATGCGTGCGCGATAATAAAAACCGCGATGATTTTTATCTGAAACGGTGGCTCGTCTGGATGCAGAGGGATGATGAGTTTTTCCGCAATCTCACGGAGACGGTGGTCGTGCGGGATCAAAACGGCAGAAAAGTTGATGAGCGTAGCTACTAAAAACTCCAATGTCCAAATCCCAATTTCCAATAAATGACCAATGTCTCAATGCCCAAAATTATCTGTGGTCATTGGAGCTTGGGCATTAGACATTAAAATATGCAAATTTCTTTTCATGGGGGGGCGCAGGAGGTAACCGGCGCATGCCATCTGTTGGAGACTGCTCATGCGCATATTCTCGTGGACTGCGGGATGTTTCAAGGCTCGCGCGAGATTGAGGATATGAATTTTGAGCCGTTTGGCTTTGATCCGTCTGTGATTGATGCGGTCGTGATCACGCACGCCCACATTGACCATATCGGGCGGCTCCCCAAGCTCGTACGTGAGGGATTTCATGGCGTGATCCTCTCTACCGCCGCGACTCGCGAGCTTGCACGCGTGCTATTGGAGGACGCGCTACATCTGGCCGAGCGCGAAGAGAATGCGCTCTTCAGCGCCAAGGATATTGAGCAGACATTTATTCTTTGGGAAGACATGGCGTATCACGTAGAGCGTGCTATCAAGGATGCAGGGGTCACGCTCTTTGATGCGGGACATATTTTGGGATCCTCAATGGTATACATTGAGACCGGAGGGAAGCGCATACTGTTTACCGGAGATTTGGGCAACGTGCCGTCTGTCCTCCTGCCGCCGCCCGACGAGATCGGCGATCTGGACTATCTGATCACCGAGTCGGCATACGGCACGCGCATGCACGAAGACGCAGAGGAGCGGGTGCTCAAGCTTGAGCGCGCGGTGGAGGATGTTGCGTTTCGCGGCGGCACGCTTCTCATACCCGCATTTGCGACCGAGCGCACGCAGGATATTATTTTCCTGCTCAACGAAATGTTGCATCAAAAAAGGATCCCGCAGATGCCCGTATATGTGGATTCGCCGCTTGCGATACGGATAACCGAAGTATACGAGCGTCATCCGGAGGCGTACAAAGAAGAGATCAAAGCGCTGTACCGCGCGCACCCGCATCTGTTTCGCTCCAAGGAACTGCATTTTACGCTGACGGTGGACGAATCCAAGACGATCAATGACGCGCGCCAGCCCAAAGTGATTGTGGCAGGCTCGGGCATGATGACGGGCGGGCGTATCCTGCATCATGCGCGCCGCTATCTCGGGGATCCCAAGAGCGTCCTGCTCATCATCGGATATCAGGCTGCAGGATCGCTCGGCAGACGGCTGGTGGATGGCGCGGAAAAAGTGCGGATCATGGATGAGGAGATTCCCGTGCGCGCGGAAGTGCGACAGATCGGAGGGTTTTCCGCGCACGCCGACAACCCGCAGCTGCATGCTTTTGTAGACCCGAAGCGCACTACGCTCAAGCACGTATTTGTCGTGCAGGGCGAGGCTCAGGAGGCCATGAATCTGGCGCAAGAGATACGTGATCGGCTAGGTATTCGCGCCGATGCGCCGACACTGCATGAGGTCGTAGCATTGGAATCCTAGGCATGCTACTCTAAGGATAGGTTTCCACATATAAAACTTTCCAATATTTTTATCCAACTTTTATTTCTTACATATTTTTATGCGAACATATCTCATCGCGCTATTTGTAGCAGTAGTGATCATACTTCCGTCTGCGGTATTAGCCCAGACGCAAAGTGGAGGAGGCGGGGGGTCGGGCCCCGCAATGCCGATTGACGTAGAGCCGGGAGACGACGGCACGACGCTCAATTTCACATTTGACCGTGATCTCTATTATGGGATGCGTAAGGACCCAGATGTATCCAACCTGCAGGAGTTTTTGATAGATCAGGGCTTTCTCACAGGATCTCCTACAGGCAATTTCTTTCTCCTGACGCGCAAGGCCGTGCAGGGCTTCCAAAAAGCGCACAGTCTGCGTGCGACAGGATATTTTGGGCCGCTTTCGCGCACGGTTGCCAATAAGATACTTGCAGGGACAGGAGGCGGCGAAGGTCCGGGCGCGGTTTTGACTGTTACTGCGCCCTTGCCGGGAGCTGTCTGGCAAATCGGAAGCATCCACACGGTCAAATGGACGCCGTATGATCCGAATAATGGTATAAATCCTGCGAGCGACATCACCGCGTATTTAGTAAAATCAGTAGATCAGCGTCTTGTGCGTGTCGGTGAGATCGTTGAATCAGGTAAGGCCTCAATTCACTGGGATGGTGGATTGAAAGGTGGCGCACAGGCAACTCCCGGTAGCTACTCCGTAGAAATAGTCAATAATAAAACAAAACAGGGCGCGCGTAGCACAGGCACGTTTACGCTTGCTCCGTGGGGATCTGTTACCGCCGATATCAAACTTGGTGGCAGTGATGGTCCTATAAAAGTTCCGCAAGGAGGAGGAGATTATGTATTGACATGGAATTCCAATGCCGACAGCGGATGCACGATTACTACACCGGATGAAAACGGCGTTGGCGTTCAGTGGACCACGTCATCTGCCGCGGGTGACAAGAAAATCTATCTCAACGCGAATACACAGGGAGGTAGCCAGTATCTCTCTATATCCTGTAATTCGACAAAAAATCTGGAAGGCAGTGCCTATGACTATATAGAATTGCTTCCCTTGGTATCCGTCCCCCTGCCGGATACAGGAGCGTCGGTGTCCGTACTCTCTCCCAACGGCGGCGAGGTGCTAGATTTCCAGGCGACTACCAGAATTCTATGGTCTAATGGTTCTCATATAGACAAAGTGTCGGTGGCGCTTTATAAGAATGACACATTTTTCAACTGGATTGCGCCGATTCACAGTGTTTCTGCGGGCAAAAACTTCTACGAATGGAAACCGTCACAAAGCATCTCTGCGGCCAATATCGGCTCTGGCATATTCAAGATATATATTATCGGTTATAAGAGCGACGGCACAGGTACGGTAGAAGACAAGAGCGACGCGCCGTTCAGCATCGTATCCTCCGCGAGCGGAGGCCAGCTCTCGGTGGCTCTTGATGCGTCTTCTCCCTCGCTCCGGCTCGTGCCGGCCGGATCCACAGATGTGCCGGTAACCGTCCTGCGCTTTACCGCAACAGGCGAGGCGATTGCACTGCAACAGATCGCGCTACAGTTAAAAGAAGGAGCGGCAAAGCCGTGGGATGTAATGAAGTACTCCCTATATGACGGCCCGACAAAGGTAGGGGAAGGAGTGTTTATTGGGAACGGTGGGAACAGTTATACGGCCACGATCACACTTTCAAGTCCAGTGATGATCCCCGCCCACGGCTCAAAAATACTCATGATCAAGGCGAATCTCGCGCTGATCGGGGTATCGCAACCGGGAAATTCGGGAAGTGTCGTCCAGATTGATTATGACGGCGATAACCGCGCGGGCACCTACGGCGTGGGGCAGAGCTCAAGGACGCGCATCACATCGGGAACGGCTACTGATTCGCAGGGCTCCGGTGTCGTGATGTATCGAAGCGTGCCGACGCTCGCCAAACTGCCGTTGCGGGACAATGTCTTGAGGACTGATCGTGTAGATTTATATCGGTTTAGCGTGCGCGCAGATGCGGCGGGAGATGTTTCTCTTGAGAAGTTTGTCTTTAATGTAAGTGGAGGGAAGCTTGGAGGCGCGACCAATTTCAATCTGTACGCTTACACTGACGATGGATTTTCAATTCCGGCGATCGGGACAGTAGATGGTTTAGGCGCTATCAATCGCGCTGTGCAAAGAGGCGAAGACGGTATCGTCAAGATTTACAGTTATCGATCAGACGACAGCCGCGGTCCGATAGTGATTCCCGCAGGAGACACACGGTATTTCGTTCTGCGTGCAGACATTGACCTCGCCTTGTTGGATACCTTGAAAGTATCATTGCGCGGAGATAGCATCATGGTGGCCGCCCACACATTTGCCAACGCCGACAGCGCCGCGGAAAATGATTTCATCTGGTCTGGAAACTCCCAGAGGATGTCTTTACTGGCGGACGCGGATTGGAATAATGGGTATGCGGTATCCGGCCTTCCGAGCGCGGGCATGCAGGCGGAAGTGCTTACCGGTGGCTCCGTCAACATCACCATAGTTCCAGTGTTATCTCCGGTTGCAACGCGCAATGCGCAAAGGATACAGGATGCGAATAAAATAGTAAGCGGGTTTCATCATCCTCGTTACGGCGCCAACGAGCACCTTCCATTCTACTTCACAAATGAAGCATGGGTGTGCATGAGTACGCAATGCACAGGGATATTCAGGAATGCGCCACCCGATGTCGCACTGGACAACTATTTGATAAAGGACGGCGCCTTTACGGGAAAACAAAGTGACCCCCCCGATTCTACCCGTCCAGGTAGCGGATATATGTACACTTCCAACTGGCGACCCGGCGCTCCCGGATACGGAGGGGTGGTATTTGAGTCCGGTGTGTATGTGAATTTTCTTCTGGAGCCGGTCGCGGTAACCGCGGATGTCTGTGGACTTCTTGGTAAGCCCGTTGCCGTGGAATCCACCTATATTGAATGCGCCATACGATTGGGCGAGTCTCCCAATACTTTTGTCAGCCGCAATGCGCAGAGGATACAGGACGCGAATAAGCTCATCAGCGCATTCAATTCCGTCGCCAGCTCTGCAAGCGGGGTATTCCCCGCGGCGAGCAGGTGGACATGTATCAGTAACGGTTGCCGTGGCATATGGAGCGCTACTCCGAGAAATGGAGGTGTTGATATCGAACTTGCTCGGTTTATCATCGATCCGCTGACCGATCCGTCCGATTCCACGCGCACGCTTGGCGGCTATTTGTATCATGGTAACTGGCAGGGCGGTACAGGGCATGGCGGTGTGGCGTTTCAGTCAGGTGCGTACCTTGATTTCGCGCTGGAGCCTACGGCGATCACTGCTGATGTCTGTGATCCTGGGAAGGTGTTTTTGGTTGACCCCAGTTATATCGAATGTTTAGTCCGGCTTGGTCCCGGTTCGGGTACTACGGCAAGTTCTGGTATGTCTGGAAGCCAGAATATGGCAAGCGTGCTTGCAGGACTCCGCAGTCAGCTTGATGCACTTCTCAAGCAACTTCAGAATTTACCTTAGGAACGCGGATGGATGGATTCTCTGCAATCAAAACAAGCAGGATGAATCCTGCTTGTTTTGATTGCAGACTTACGACCTTTCTTTTATACTCCATAGTATGGATAGATTCAAAAAATCAAACCCGCATATACATCTCAAATATAAAATCTGCATTTCGGGTGCCGCCGAAACCGGCCACTGCGCTCCCGACGCGCTTGAGAAGACCAAAGAACTCGGCCGCGAGATCGTGCGACAGGGCGCGGTTTTGGTGACGGGTGCGACAACCGGCGCGCCCTTGTGGGGCGCTCTCGGCGCCAAAGAAGAAAACGGATTTGTCATCGGACTCTCCCCGGCTTCATCCGAAGTGGAGCATGTGAAAAAATATCAGCTTCCTCTGGATAATCACGACATTATCATCTATACGGGGTTTGGCTACGCGGGGCGCAATCTCCTGCTGACACGCTCATCGGACGCGGTGATCGTCACATGCGGACGGATGGGTACGCTGAATGAATTTACCATCGCATTTGAAGACAAAAAGCCGATAGGTGTCTTGACGGGCACGGGCGGCATGGCAGACGAGCTTGAAGAATTGCTCGCAAAAGCGCATCGCGGCACTGGGAAAGTGATTTTTGAATCGGATCCGAAAAAACTTCTGGCAAAAGTCATGGAAGCCGTCGCGAAGGACAAGATTGAAGATTAGACCTACTGATCATTCTTCCAAATCATTGTTATGCGTTTTTTCAAAGCCGTCTTCGTGCTTGCGGGGATGATCATCGGAGCGGGGATGTTTGCCATCCCTTTTTCGTTTGCGCAGACGGGATTTTGGCTCGGGGCGGCAGAGCTTGTCGTGATTTCGGGCGTCATGCTCGTCCTGCATCTCCTGTACGGCGAGGTCGTGCTTGCAACGCCGCATTTCCACCGCATGCCGGGCTATATCCGCATGCATCTCGGGCGCCGTGCCGCACTGGTGTCATGGGCATCCGCGCTTTTTGGGACGGTTGGCACGCTTTTGGCGTATCTCATCATCGGCTCCGTGTTTTTGGAGACGATTGTGTCGCGGGCGGCCCTTGCAGGCGACGGTTTTTTGCTTGCGTCGGGACTCGCATGTTTTGTCGCTCTCGTAACATTTTTCCCGCTCAAAAAAGAATCCGCGATCAACGGAGTGCTGACAATCTTTGAGATCGCTTTTGTCGCCGGACTTTCTTTTCTGCTACTGCCCCATGCGTCGCCTCTGCGCCTGACGGGTATTCACTGGAGCAATCTTTTCGTGCCGTACGGCGTCCTGCTTTTTGCGCTCTCGGGTGCGTCCGTCATACCGGATCTGGTCACCGTCCTCGGGCGCGACAGGGCAAAAGTGCGCGCCGCGATCATCGCAGGCTCTTTGATCCCGGCCGTCCTATATTTCTTTTTCGCATACACGGTCGTGGGGGTGACGGGGAGCGCTACAAGCACCGATGCGATCGCGGGGCTCGCGACTGCCGTCGGAGGCAATATCGTGCTTGTTGCGAGCATGGCAGGGTTTCTCGCGGTGCTCACGTCCTTTATCGCGCTTTCGGCAAATTTCCAGGCGATGCTCTCGCTTGATTTGAGCGTCCCGCGCAGGGCCGCATGGCTTACGGCATCCGCCGTACCTTTTCTCCTATACCTTGCCGGATTTCAAAATTTCATCGCGATCATCAGTATCGTGGGTGTCATGGCGTTTGGCGTAGACGGACTGCTATTCCTTTTGATGGGACGTAAGATCCGGCAGGAGCGCCATGGCCGCGGCATTATCCCTGTATGGATGAGCTACGGCATCTGCACCCTGATCATCGCAGGCGTCATCGCGGAGCTTATGCGAATCGCGCAGTAAAGCAGTCTTGTCGTGATGACGAAGAGACTGCATAAGCTGTGTCCAAGGTGTGGAAAACCTGTGACTGCGTTGTCGCGATTGCGGCCTATTTTTTCTCCGGTGCAAAATCAAGCGCGCAGGAGTTGATGCAGTAGCGCTTGCCGGTTTTTTCTTTCGGGCCGTCTTCAAAGACATGTCCCAGATGTCCGCCGCATGTGCGGCAGACGACTTCGGTGCGGCGCATGCCAAAGCTCGTGTCTTCGCGGGTCTCCACGTTGCCTTTGGAGACGACATCATAAAAACTTGGCCAGCCGGTGCCCGAATCAAACTTCGTGTCGGAGGAGAAAAGCGGCGCGCCGCACGCGGCGCATTTGTACATGCCGGTCTCGTGATTCTGGATCAGCGTGCCGGTAAAAGGCGCTTCGGTTTCTTTTTCGCGCAGGACGCGATACTGCTCCGGCGTGAGTTTTTGTTTCCAATACATCTCATCATGTGTATCCATGGCTGCATCGTAATATTGTTTTTGTTCCTGTGCAACAGGTGTGATATCATGGCGGTATGAAATCGTGGTTTCCGAAGCTCAATCAGGTGATTCTCGTGATCGTGATGGCGTATTTTGTCCTCACCGCGGCGGCGGGATTCCTGCCCCCGATCTATGCCGTATTTATCACGACACAGATTGTGGGGGCGACCGTCGCGAGCGTGGGTTTTGCGATCACTGTCTATTGGGTGACCAAGTCCATCGTACAGCTTTTCGTAGCGCGTTTTGTGGATAAAAATCACGGCGAGATTGACGATTTTTATTTTATGATCGCAGGAGGCCTGCTCAACGCCCTGCTGATCTCTCTCTACTTTTTTGCGACTAACATCCTGCATGTGTATCTCCTGCAATTTTTCATCGGCATTGCCGACGCCATGATCATCCCGCCGTTTTATGCGATCTTCACGCGGCATATAGATAAAGGGCGGGAGGGATTTGAGTGGGCGCTTTTTTCAAGTTTTTCCGTGGGGGCAGGATCCGCGTTTGGCGCGATGCTCGGTGGAGTATTGGGCGCGTCCGTGGGATTTCGCGCCGTATTTCCCATGGTGGGGATACTGACGTTTGTCGCCACGATCATGCTCGTGTTTTTGAAGCCATATATCCTCCCCAAAGTCCCATCCGGTGCCTCGCGATTTATTGAGAGAAAGAAGATTTGATGACTAATCAGGAGATCGCAAAAATTCTCTTGGAGATGGCAGCACTCTTTGAGATGCAGGACGTGCAGTTCAAGCCGCGGGCTTATGAGAAGGCGGCACTCGGTGTGGAATCGTATGATCGGGAGGTAACAGAAATATATCACGCGGGAGGCCTTGCCGCACTTGAGGAAATCCCGGGAGTGGGTGCTGGTATCGCGCGGCACATTGAGGAGCTTTTAAAGACGGGGCATTTTAAGGAGTACGCCGCACTCAAGAAAAAAATACCGGTCCATATCGCGGAGCTGACGGAAGTGGAGGGCGTGGGGCCGAAGATGATAAAGGTGCTCTGGGAGAAACTGCGCGTGCGCACGCTCGCGGATCTTGAGCACGCGGCGCGCACGGGCAAAATCGCCCGACTGCCGAGGTTTGGCAAAAAGTCGGAGGAGAAGATTTTGAAGGGTATTGAGTTTTTAAAGCAGTCGGACGGCAGGCGTGTACTCGGCTTGATGATGCCCGAAATCCGCGCGATCACAGCGATGATCGGGAAATTTCCCGAAGTGAAGCGGGTGACGGCCGCGGGATCCGTACGGAGGCGGCGCGAGACGATCGGGGATATTGATCTTTTGGCGTCGTCGGAGCACCCCGAAAAAGTCATGGATCGGTTTCTCGGTCTGCCTTTTATCGCGCATGTCTACGGGCACGGTCCCACCAAAACAAACGTCCGTCTGAAAAACGGCCTTGATTGCGACCTTCGCGTCGTACCGGTGCATTCATGGGGTGCGGCGCTCAATTATTTTACAGGATCCAAGGATCACAACGTGGCGCTCCGCGAGCTTGCTATCAAAAAGGGTTGGAAGCTGAATGAATATGGCCTGTTTCGCGGGCAAAAGTTCATCACAGGCAGGAGTGAGGAGGAACTTTATAAAAAACTTGGACTTGATTATATAGAGCCCGAAATGCGTGAAAATACGGGAGAGATTGAGGCCGCCCGCCGCGGCAAATTGCCGGATCTCGTGGGTTACGATGATCTAAAAGGCGATTTGCAGGTGCAGACCGACTGGACCGACGGTGAAAACTCTATTGAGGAGATGGCGCGAGCGGGGGCGGAAGCAGGCCTTTCATACATCGCGATCACCGATCATACGCGATCGCTTGCCATGACCGGCGGCGCGGACGAGAAAAAACTGATCAAGCAGATGGCGGAGATTGACCGGATCAATAAGAAACTGAAAAATCCAAAGTTCAAAATTCTGAAGGGCGCTGAAGTGAATATCGGGCCGTCCGGATCTTTGGATATCCGCGATGACGTGTTGGCACGACTTGATGTCGTGGGGGTTGCCGTACACAGCCACTTCAAGCTCTCGCGCGCCGAGCAGACGCGGCGCGTGATCCGCGCGATGGAAAACCCTCATGTGGATATTATCTTTCATCTGACAGGTCGCCTTATCCCGCGCCGCGCGCCGATAGAGCTTGATATTGATGAGGTGATCGCGGCGGCAAAACGCACAGGTACCGTGCTTGAGATCAACGCATATCCGGAGCGCGCGGATATCAGGGACGACTATATCCGCAAATGCGTGGCGGCAGGAGTGAAGATGAGCATTGACTCGGACGCGCACTCCGTGAAGCATTTCCAATATCTGGAATGCGGCGTCGCACAAGCGCGCCGCGGATGGGCCGAGAAAAAAGACATCATCAACGCATGGCCGGTGGAAAAAATGTTAAAAATGTTGAAATGACCGCCCACATTGAACGGTCTGCGGGGGCGGTTGTGTTTTGCGGCTCGGGGCGGAGCCGTCGCTATCTTCTCCTGCATCATGCGCGCAAAGGACCAGCGCCGAAAGAATACTGGAGCTTCCCAAAGGGACACATTGAAAAAGGTGAGACATCGGAGGAGGCCGCGCGCCGCGAGATCACGGAGGAGAGCGGACTTCGGGACGTGAAGTTTATCGCGGGATTCCGTGCAGGCGAGCGATACATCTATACGTGGCGAGGCAAGAAGACGCTGAAATTTGTAGTGTGGTTTGTCGCGCGGACGCGCGGCAAAAAGATCACATTGTCGCGTGAGCATATCGGGGGAGTGTGGCTTCCGTACGCCGATGCCTACAAAAAAGTATTTTATCCGGGGACGAAGCGTATTCTCAAAAAAGCGGATACTTTTTTGAATAGGATCGCGAAGTCAAAATCAAAAACCCGCCGGTAGGCGGGTTTTTGATTGGTGATATCCGACGCTATTTTGCCTCTGCGGCGATTTTTTTGAAGACTTCGGGATGTGCCGCCGCGATCTCGGAGAGCACTTTGCGGTCAAGCGCGATGCCTTTCTTCCTCAAGCCTCCCATGAGCTTGCTGTAGGAGAGTCCTTCCACGTGCGCGGCGCTTCCGATCCGCGTCTGCCAAAGCGCGCGGAAGCTTCGCTTGCGCTCTTTGCGTCCGGTATAGGCGTGGCTCCACGCGTGCAGGAGCGCCTCGCGCGCCATGCGCTCTTTTGATTTCCGTCCCCACTTGAAGCCTTTGGCGGCCTTAAGGACTTTTTCCCGTCTTTTATGGGCGATGACGCCTCGTTTAACTCGTGTCATTGGTTTATATATCCGTGAATCTTCTTGGACAGTATCGGCGTAAAGGCGGTCATTTTACTGCGGCGAAGCTGGCTCCGGCGCGATGCCTTTGCGTTGAAATGGTTTTGCCCGGGTTTGCGGTGAAGCAGTTTTCCGGTTCCGGTGATCTTGATCCTTTTCAGTACTGATTTTCTCATACGATTTTTGAAATGTATCTGGGAAATTATTTCTTGTTTAGTATCGCGATAAATCCCTGGGGGAATCTCTTGGGCGGGGCTTCCAGCGTGAACTCTACGGGGATCGTCGCGAGGAATTCTTTGAATCGCGCAAGAGCCAGATCTCCATGAGCCTTTTCGCG
Organism: uncultured Candidatus Saccharibacteria bacterium; assembly: GCA_964646295.1. Classification (GTDB taxonomy): domain Bacteria; phylum Patescibacteriota; class Minisyncoccia; order Sungbacterales; family HO2-52-23; genus 2-02-FULL-52-23. The sequence continues at coordinate 18,018 of CAZYED010000001.1, forward strand.
GCCCCGCAGACGCATATCAACCCGTACTTTATCCCCATCCTCCAGAAACTTTGCGATTTGTTTAGCGCGCATGAGGAGATCGTGCGTGCCTGTGGTAAATCCGATCCGCACGCCTTTGATCTCAACCTCCTTTTGTTTCTTGCCGTGCTCGCGCTCTCCTTTCTCGCGCTCGTACTTGAACTTGCCGAAATCCATGATTCGGCATACCGGCGGAGTAGCGGTAGGCGAGATCTCAATGAGATCAAACCCTTGCTCCTGCGCTATACGGAGCGCCTCGGCCGTTTCCAGAACGCCGAGATTCTTGCCGTCCGATCCGATGACGCGGATCGGCGAGGTACGGATCCACTGATTGATACGGTATCTTCGCTGGATGGGATTATATTTAACTATTTAAATTTGCGTGTGTGGAGATGGAGGGAATCGAACCCTCGTCCGAAAATAATCGCGCGGGCAATCGCTACGGGCGTAGCTGAAATTGTTGTGCCGGAGCGGAAATAGAATTTCAGCAAAAAAGTCCGTCCCGGGTTCCGGTAAGCGTCACGCGCGGCCCCGGAATGCCGCGAGTCAAGTTCGGGAGTATGACACCCGTGAATCTTCAGCCCGAACGCCAAAGACGGATGGCATTTATCTAAAAATTAGGCAAATGCGGGGGCGCGCACGGCGCCACCGAACAAGTCGGCGGAAACCGCTACAGCGCCTTCAGATACGTTTGCACGTATTGGTTTGCAGAGGGTTTTACGAGTGTCTCTGCGTCCTCGGCCCGATTGCAGGCGTTTTCATCCCCGTCGAAGCCAGTCATCCCCATTTCAAAGTTCGTTGGATCTCTCTGTCGGATTCACGCCGTTTGATCGTCTCGCGTTTGTCGGCTTTCTTTTTGTGCCGTGCAAGAGCGATTGCGATCTTGATCCGATTGCGCACAGTGTACACTTTTAAAGGCACGATTGTCAATCCTTTTTCGGCTACGGCTCCGATCAGCTCCTTGATCTCTTTTTTGTGCAGGAGGAGCCGCCGCGGCCGCGTGGGGTCGTATTTTTCGGGCGTATTGCCGCTCTGGTACGGAGAAATGGACGCATTGACGAGCCATGCCTCATCCCCGCGGATGATGGCAAACGTGCCTGCCAGATTCATGCGTCCCGCTTTGACGGCTTTTACCTCAAAACCGTGCAATGCGATACCAGCCTCATATGTTTCAATGATTTCGTAGTCAAAAGTGGCGCGGCGGTTGACGGCAAGGTCAGACATAGCGGAATAGTGTCCATTGTAGGCAGGTCTTTTGTTTTCTGCAAAATTTGATAGAGTGGGCGCATGATGCGCGAGCAAATACATGCTTTGATACAAGATGCTGTTACCCGCGAATTCGGTGTGGCTGGTACGCCCGATTTTTCCGTAGTCCCGCCGGAGGATCCGCTCCATGGGGACTATGCGACCAATGTCGCCATGGTGATTGCGAAAACCGTCCGTAGCAATCCAATGGAAGTCGCCGAACGGATAAAAAATGCGATTGCCGAGCATGAATTGATCGGCAGGATAGAGGTTGCAAAACCCGGCTTCGTAAATATCTTTTTGGAAAACGATGCTACTTTGCATACGCTGGGGCAGATCTTGGAAAATGCCGAAGTATGGGGCGTAAGCGATATCGGCCGCGGCAAGACCGTGATGCTGGATTATTTCCAGCTCAATATCGCCAAGCGTCCGCATATCGGGCATATCCGCTCGGCTATTATTGGGGACGCGCTCAAGCGCATGTTTGCGTCCCAAGGGTATCATGCGGTTTCCGATACGCATGTCGGCGACTGGGGGACACAGTTTGGGATTTTGCTTTTGGGCTACAAAGAGACCGGTGCGAGTCTGCATAAAGAAGTCGTAGGCAGTGATCCCTTCGGCGCGCTTGAAAAGATATATCTGGCCGAAAACGCGCGGATCAAAGACGATCCTGATCGGCGCGAGCGCGCCAAGCAGGAGTTTGCAAAACTGGAACAGGGCGACCAAGAGAACCGCGAGATTTGGCAGTGGATGGTGGATATATCCATGAAAAATCTTGAGACGAGTGCCGCGCGCCTCGGGCTCCTGCCTTTTGACGAGCATCGGGGCGAGAGTTTCTATGAAGACAAAATGGCGGCGATCGTGGAGCTTGCTCTCAAAAAAGGCATTGCGAAAAAGACCGAAGACGGCGCGGTGATCGTGGATTTGACTCACGAAAAACTGGATGAGGCGGTCTTGATAAAATCGGACGGCGCATCCACGTATCTCCTGCGTGATCTTGCGACGATTCGCTACCGAAAGGAGCAGTGGAATTTCTGGAAAAATCTTTACGTCGTGGACGTGCGCCAGTCGCATCATTTCAAGCAAGCGTTCCGGGTAGCGGAACTGCTGGGATTTGAAGGAGTGGGCGAGAGCGAACACGTCTCATACGGATTTGTAAAATTGCCGGAGGGGATGCTGTCCACGCGCGCGGGCAACGTGATTGCGCTTGAAAAAGTGCTGGATGAAGCGATTGAAAAAGCGCGCTCCGCGATCAAAGATAAAAATCCTGATCTTTCGGGAAGCGAAAATGTCGCGCGCGCAGTTGGGATTGGCGCTCTGAAGTATTTTGACCTTTCGCACCATCGCGCGTCCGACATCGTATTCTCGTGGGATCGCGCCTTGTCTTTTGACGGCAATACGGGGCCGTACCTGCAATATACATACGCGCGGCTGAAAAGCATCTTACGAAAATCACAAATTACAATCCGCCAGCCGGCGGACAAATCACAAATCGCCGACATAAATGTGGAGATGGATGCGCTTGAGCGGTATCTTGCGGTGCTGATACTCCGCTTCCCGGAGGCGATTGAAGACGCGCTTGCCATATACTCTCCGCATGTGCTTGCGGCGTATCTGTATGATCTTGCAAAGTCCGCAAACGAATTTTAGCACTCGCGCCCCGTCATGCAGGAAGAAGACGCAGGTAAAAAGAATCTCCGCTTAGTCCTCGTCTCCGCGACAGCAATCACCCTCAAGCAGGGACTCTCTCTTTTGGGAATTGACAGCCCGGAAGAAATGTAGAGACAAAATTCATATTTTAGAATTTAACAATGCCTTACGATCGTAAGGCATTGTTAAATTCTTTATGGGGTTCCTCACCTTGATTTTCGGGCGGGATGACGTATCATCGTGAGTATGGATGAGCAGAAAAAACAGCCGACGACTCCGGAGCGGGAAGAGGAGATTCTGCGATTCTGGGAGGAGAAGAAAGTTTTTGAGAAATCCCTTAAAAAAAATAAGGGCAAGAAAACGTTCGTATTTTATGAGGGGCCGCCGACTGCCAATGGCATGCCCGGCATCCACCATGTGGAGGCGCGGGCTTTTAAGGATGCTGTCCTGCGCTACAAAACCATGCGGGGGTTTGACGTGCCTCGCCGCGCAGGATGGGACACGCACGGGCTTCCGGTGGAAATACAGGTGGAGAAGAAGCTCGGATTCAAAACCAAGCACGATATTGAAAACTACGGTATTGCAAGATTCAACGCGGATGCCAAGCGCTCGGTATGGGAATATAAAGAGGAATGGGAGCGTCTGACAAAACGGATGGGATTTTGGATTGACCTCAAAAATCCCTATATCACGTACGAGACGTCATATATAGAGACGCTGTGGTGGATCATTAAGGAATTTCATAAAAAGGGATTGCTCTATGAGGACTTCAAAGTCGTGCCGTGGTGCCCGCGCTGTCAGACAGGACTTTCTTCGCACGAAGTCGGGCTGGGATATAAAGAAGTGGAAGATACGGCGGTGTTTGTGAAGTTTCAAATTGATAACGACAGAGAAAGAACGACCGCACAAAACGAAAAGATACGCGCACTATCGTCCGAGGGCCACCCATTACATATTCTCGCATGGACAACGACGCCATGGACTTTACCGGGAAACGTTGGCCTTGCGGTGCATCCTGATTTGGAGTACGTCGTTGCGGCTGATGGAAGTAAGGGGATTATTTTAGCCCGTGCGTTGGTGCAGAAGGTCTTTAAGACACAGCCCGAGATCCGTGCGATCGTCAAGGGGAGAGACCTCCTCGGTCTTCCTTATACGCCGCTTTTTGATGTGCCGGAATTCAGAAATTCAAACACAGCGTATAAAATATATTCTGCTGATTTTGTTACTGCCGATGATGGTACGGGTGTGGTACATACCGCGGTGATGTATGGAGAGGACGACTATCGGCTTGGCCGCGAAGTCGGCTTGCCAAAATTTCATACGGTGGATGAGATCGGCAGATTTATTCCTTCTCTTGGCGACGGGCTTGGGGGACTGTATGTCAAAAGCAAAGCCACGGAGGAAAAAATAATCACAGCACTCAAAGAGAAAAATCTTCTATTTGCCGAGGAGCCGTACAAGCATGAGTATCCGCATTGCTGGAGATGCGATACGCCACTTTTGTATTATGCGCGTAAGGCGTGGTGGGTGAAGACTACTGCGGTCAAAAAAGAACTGCTTGCAAATAATGAGACTATTAATTGGAC
>CAZYED010000001.1:22526-50791 GCA_964646295.1 uncultured Candidatus Saccharibacteria bacterium
GAGCCGCGAGAGGTATTGGGGGACGCCCTTGCCCATATGGAAGTGCGACAAGTGCGGCGAGATTGAAGTGATCGGCTCATGCGACGAGCTAAAAAAACGCTCAGGCAAACTGCCGCATGATGCGGCACAAGAAGTGGATCTGCATCGTCCGTATGTGGATGAGATAAAGTTTGATTGCGCTTCCTGCAGTGGCGTTATGCGCCGCACGCCGGAAGTTGCAGATGTATGGTTTGATTCGGGAGCCATGCCGTTTGCAAGTGCCCACTGGCCATTTTCATCTTATGAGACCCGGCCTCGTAAGATGGAAAAACTTGCGTATCCGGCGGATTATATTTCGGAAGCCGTGGATCAGACGCGCGGATGGTTTTATAGCATGCTTGCGGTCGCCACTCTGCTAGGGCGTACGGCACCGTACAAAAACGTGATCTCGCTCGGGCATGTTCTGGATGCCAAGGGTCAAAAAATGTCCAAGTCCAAAGGCAATGTCGTAAACCCGCAGGAGATGATGGACAAATATGGCGTGGATGCGCTCCGGTGGTATTTTTTCACGATCAATGGCCCGGGCGAGCCGAAAAGGTTTGATGAAAAAGACGTGGCGCTCCGCTCGCGCGGATTTGTGGCGACGCTTTGGAATACGTTTGTATTTTTTGATACGTACGTGACGAGAATCAAGAATCAAGAATCAAGAATCAAGAGGTCAAATGTATTGGATGCATGGATCATGGCAAAACTGAATCTGCTTGTCGGGCATGTGACGGATCGGCTGGATGAGTATGATCTGGTGGGTGCTGTGCGTGCGATTGATGAATTTGCGGTGAACGACTTTTCGCAGTGGTATGTGCGCCGATCGCGTCGCAGATTCCAGCATCCGGAAAATGCGCAGGAAAAAAATGAGGCCGCGGCAACCATGGCGGAGGTTTTGGCGTCGCTCGCGGAACTATCTGCGCCCTTCGCGCCGTTTATCAGCGAGACCGTGTATCGCGGATTGCGTAAGAAAATGGGATTGAAAGAGGAGAGTGTGCATCTGCGGCCGTGGCCTAAAATAGAATCAGGAATCAAGAAGAAGGAATCAGGAATGATAAAAGATATGGAAGCTGTACGCGCTATTGTTGCTGAGGCTTTGAAATTGCGGGCGGAGGCGGGAATCAAAGTGCGTCAGCCTCTGCGGGAATTAGGAATTAGGAATAAGGAGTTAATGGGGAAGGAAGAGTTGCTACGATTGATAAAGGATGAGGTAAACGTCAAAGAGATTGTTTTTGGTGATGAGATAAAACTGGATACTGTAATTACGCCGGAGCTCAAAGAAGAGGGAATCGCGCGGGAGTTTGTGCGGACGGTGCAGGATATGCGCCGCGAGCTTGGTATGAAGCCGGGCGAAAAAGTGCGATGCCAGATCATGGGCAGTGAGCGTATTTCCGCGATTCTGGTAAGATGGGAGCGGGAGATCAAAAAAGATACCAATGCCGCGGAACTGAAAGCAGGCGGCAAAAAAGTATACAAGCTTGAGCGTGAATCCGATCTTGACGGCGAGAAGCTGTGGATTGGGATTTTAGCGGCATAATCAAAATGTGTATATGCAGGACTTGAATTTTTGGTTTTTTACTTTGAGTGCTATTCCGCAGACGCTCGGGGCGCTGGTAGCGCTGGTGGTCGCGTTTGTCATCTACCGGATCGGTGAGATAGACCGGCTGCTTGGCCGCGATATTCCGCGCATGAAAAGATGTCTGCTTGCCGCGACCGATGCTACGATTGCCGAGCTAAACGAGCAGAGCAGTCGGGAGATACTGCGTGATCTGCAAAAATTTTTGGCGACCATGGATCCCGAGAGAAACGAACTCGGACTGGAACTGCCGCGCCATGCGGAGCTTGTGGAAGTGTTTGACCGGATGACGGACGAGGAGTACGGCATCGTGTCGTCCAATAGCCGGGAGATTTATCTGTACCTGCAGGAGAAAGCGAATAAAATAGAGGTATCACTCAACAGTCGCGCGCTTATCCTGGAGTATCTCAAAGTCTCCGTGATTTTGTCGCTTTTTACGATCGTCGCGTCGCTTGGCATCATGCCGCAGAGTTCGTTCTTTCTGCCGCAGACGCGGGGATTCATCGTCGCCTGCGTGCTTTTCCTGACAGTGGTCAGCGCCGCGTACACCGGGTACTCGGTGTTTGTAACCGTGAATCCGCGGGGATATCTGCGGAAGAAGATCGTGAGAAAGCGGCGGAAGATATCTTCTTAGACATGCTTTAGATCATGCATGCCACCGACGCGTTTGTCTTGAAAAAACTTGATATTGGAGAGGCTGATGTCCTGTATGCGCTGTATACGAGGGATTTCGGCAAAGTAGTCGCGCGCGCGCAGGGAATACGCAAAAACGAAGCGAAACTGCGCGGGCATCTGGAGCCATTTTCTTTAAGCGCGGTGCGGCTCATCAGCGCGCGCCACGGGGAGAAGCTCATCGGAGCGTCTCTGGTGCGTTTCGGCGAGCGGATGCGATCGCGCGATGTGACTCTGCGCCTGGCCGCATACGTGGCGGCGCGTCTGGATGAGCATTGTTTTGCGGGAGAGCGCGATCCCGCGCTCTGGCGTCTTGCGGATGCCGCGTTTGGCGCGCTTGATGGCCATGAATTCGCCGAGGATGCAGAAGCGCCGTTTCGCAAAGAATTTGATATGAACCTGTCTTTGTGTCTCGGGCACGGCGACGGCGATGGCAAATCATATGACGACGCGGTATGATAGAGAGACTTGAATCTAATAGTATTTACATCGTCAATTCATGGGACGACTTGATGAATTACAAGAGGGGTTGTATGGCGCCGCGGAAGACACGGAAATCACCGGCCGCAGAAAGCGGCGGTCGGCGCGTGCCGGGCGAGTGGAACGAGAAAGACGAGGAAGGCGAGTCTTTGCCTGCCAGACCCATGTTTTCTTTTCGTACGAGCCTGTTTCTCATAATCGGGGCGGCGGCTATTTTTCTTGCCGGAGCCGGAGTGTTTGTATATCTGTATCTTGGCACCGACCGGCAGGAGGCCGAGATTACGATCGGCGGCCGTGATTTTATTGAGGCGGGGGAAGCGGTGACTATTCCGGTGACGATACGCAACGCTTCTCAATCCGCTTTGGAAGACGTACAGCTTGCGATCGGCGTCCCCGCGGGGACGCTCGTAAAAAACGACGTGGGATTTGCGCCGCCGGATACGCCGCGCATGGTTGAGCATATCGGGACTATTGCCGCAGGCGAGGCCCAGACCAGGGAAATCACGGTGAGATTTTTCGGCGCCGAGCGAGAGGGACAAAATGTGGAAGTGACTCTCCTGTATCGCCCGGAGCGCTTGAGCGCGCGATTTTCGTCCACTTCGTCAAAGAAATTTACGATCGCGAGCGTCCCCTTGGCGCTTTTTTGGGAGACCTTGCCGCGCATAGATCCGCGGCAGAAGACGGAGATGACTCTGCGGTACAGTTCGCGCTCCCAAATTCCGTTTGGCGACGTATGGCTCCGGATAGATCTCCCTCCGGGGTTTAAGACGGAGAGCGCCACGCCCAAGGCCGCAGTGGGAGAGTCGTTTTGGAAAATCGGCACGCTTGAGCCGGGCAAGGAAAGCAAAATAGTCATCATAGGCGCTTTTGACGGTATGGGCGGCGAGGTGAATGCGCTGCGCGCGGGTCTCGGGTTTTTTGATGAGCGCACGAAAGAGTGGAGATTGTGGCGGGAGGCGACCAAGGAAGTGACGCTTTTATCCTCTCCGTTTCTGCTGACGACGCGGATCAACGGCATGCGCGACGGAGTACTGACTCCGGGCGAGGCCGCGGAGGTTGTCGTGGAGTATGCGAACCGCAGTGCGGTTACCGTACGAAACGTATCGGTGCAGGCGCGCATTGAGGGTAGTATTGCGGACTTGACGAGTATGACTGTCGCAAGCGGCGGGGCTTTTGATACGCGTACGGGCGCTGTCGTATGGGGTCCGGGCGGGACCGAAGCCCTCCGTGAAGTCCGACCCGGACAGGCAGGGGAATTGCGCCTCTCGTTCCCCACGCAAAAGCGTCCTACGATGCGGACATCTGCAGATACAAACTTGACGCTCCGGGCGTATGCATCCATCAGCACTCCCGATCTGCCGCAGGAGCTTGCGGGTGCAAAACTAAGCCCCGATGATACGGCGCAGTTGAAAGTGGCGACGATCGCTTTGTTTGTCGGACGCGCCGTCTTTCGCGCATCTCCCATTGCAAACAGCGGGCCTCTGCCGCCGCGGCAGGGCGAGAAGACGACATATGTGATCATCTGGGAAGCAAGGAATTTTACCAATGCGATAGAAAACGGCGAACTTGTCGCGCGCCTGCCGCCCAATGTCAGGTGGGAGAGTGCTACGTATCCGAGCGATGCCGATATCTCTTATAATGAATCAACGAGCGAAGTGCGCTGGCGTCTCGGGCGCCTGGCGGCAGGCACGGGAGTGCTGACACCCGCGCGCACGGCCGCGTTTCAGGTGTCCATCGTCCCTGCGCCGAGCGATGTCCGCAAACCTCTGACGCTCGCGCATGAGGCTAGCTTTACGGGCAAGGACATGTTTACCGGACAGGACATCAAGGCGCGTATTGACGCGCTTACCACGGAACTGCATGATGATACGGCGACGACCCAAAAAGACTGGTATGTCATTGAATAAGCTATGGAGAAAGCATCAGAACAAAACTTCGTATCAATGGAAAAGATCGTGAGCTTGGCCAAGCGGCGCGGCTTTGTCTTTCCCGCGTCCGAGATATATGGCGGGCTTGCTGGTACATGGGACTATGGGCCTTTGGGCGTGGAGCTCAAAAACAACATCAAAGAAATGTGGTGGCGGAGATTTGTGCGTGCCCGCGACGACATGGTGGGGATTGATACTGCAATCGTGATGAATCCGAAAGTATGGGAAGTATCGGGCCACGTCGGCGAATTTACCGATCCTCTGGTAGAGTGCAAAAAATGCCATCAGCGTTTTCGCGCCGATCAGACGGACGAATGGACGGGACATTACGCGCGGGAGCATGGCCGGGCGGCAGAGGACGCGGATTTTTCCGAAGCGCGGAATTTCAATCTTCTGTTTCGCACATTTGTCGGCCCGGTGGAGGATTCCGCAAGCCAGACATACTTGCGTCCCGAAACTGCGCAGGGGATGTTTGTGAATTTCAAAAATATCACGGATACCATGCGCCATACTCTGCCTTTTGGTATCGCGCAGATCGGCAAGGCATTTCGCAACGAAATCACTCCGCGCGACTTCATCTTCCGCTCCCGCGAATTTGAGCAGATGGAAATAGAGTATTTTGTCCGCGAGGCGTCATGGGAGGATCACTTCGCGCACTGGCTCAACGAAATGCGCGCGTGGATCAGCGATATGGGTATCAGTATGGAGCGCGTGCATGAGCTTGAAGTGCCGGACGGGGAGCGCGCGCACTACTCAAAGCGCACGGTTGATTTTGAGTATGATTTTCCGTTTGGTAAAAAAGAACTGTACGGCCTCGCATACCGGGGCGACTTTGATCTCAAAAATCACTTCAAAGAGCCGCCGTATCGCGAGGAGGGCGAGGAGCCGTTTTATCCGCACGTGATTGAGCCGACATGGGGCGTGGATCGTACGGTGCTTGCGGTTTTGCTTGAGGCGTATCGTGAGGAAGAAAGCAAGAAAGGAAAGCGCGTATATCTGAAACTGCCGCCACGTCTGGCGCCCTACAAAGCCGCCGTATTTCCTCTGGTATCAAATCGTCCGCAGATCGTGGAAAAAGCAAATGAGGTGTGCAAGGAGCTCAAAGCGGGGGGGTTCAGTGTCGCATGGGACGCGCGCGGCAACATCGGCAAGCGTTATTATGCGCAGGATGAGATCGGCACTCCCTACTGTATCACGGTAGATTATCAGACATTGGAAGACGGTACCGTGACAGTGCGCGATCGCGACACGGCAAAACAGGAACGCATAGCCGTGTCGGAATTGGCAAGGTTTTTAGCAGAAAAAACAAAGGGATCAATCTCAAACGCCACGCAATAGCCGTGCAGATTTGGATTTATCCATCATCGTGTTGCCAACTTTCTGGAAATGTTGGTCTTTATGCGTCTCTTGCGCTCAATATCCTTTTGCGCTACATTCCCAAAAGCTCTTTGATAGGCCCAAGGCGCTGTCTAAGAGTTACCCTATGAGAGGGAGTGTGTAAACGGGCGTAAACGGGCTTTGGGTCGTTACCCATCTGCGTCTAAGAGTTACCCTATGAGAGGGAGTTGCAAACTTCTGATGCTGGCAGTGATCCATCGCGGGTCTAAGAGCTACTCTCTGAGAGGAAGTGTGTAAACGTGCGTTGGCTTCCCTAATCTTATTCTTCTAAGAGCTACCCCATGAGAGGATGTGTTGAAACCATTATTGGCCTCCATGTGAGATGTGTCAAAGAGTTCCTCATGAGAGGAGGTGTTGAAACGGCTTTTCTCCATCCTGCTAATACAGGTCAAAGGGCCACCTCATGAGAGGGAGTATGCAAACGTGTGGTTTCTTTTTCTTGACAATTGTCTAAGAGTTGCCCCATGAGAGGGAGCATGCAAACAGGTGGTCCGTCTCAATCAGCATGGAATCTAAGAGCTACTCCATGAGAGGGAGTATGTAAACAGGAGATTCTTCAAGCCGTCGAGGGGTCTAAGGACTACCTTATGAGAGGGAGTACGTAAACGAGCAGTCGGGTTTTGGCAGATTGAGTCAAAGATGAGAGGGAGCATGTAAACACGCTCTCAAAAAACTTGATGCCGTATCTAAGAACTACCCCATGAGAGGAAGTGTGTAAACTTGTAAACGCTTCCGTGCCACACATGTCCAGGAGTTACCCTGTGAGAGGGAGCATCTAAACCCAACAGCCGTAATGAGTAGCCCCGTCTAAGAGCCACCTTGTGAGAGGGAGCGTGTAAACCAACACACTTTTACCACGGAGGCTATGTCTAAGGACTACCTCATGAGAGGGGGCATGCAAACGCGGGATGTTCTCGTGGGTCGCCTTGGTCTAAGAGTCATCCCATGAGAGGAAGTGTGTAAACGCGTATCGGTGTGCTCGATTGAGAAGTCCAAGAGTTACCCCATGAGAGGGAGCATGGAAACGACCGAGCCTTCGACTTCCCACGCGAGTCTAAGAGCTACCCCATGGGAGGGAGCGTATAAACAATAACTTGTGTATCATTCGTGTAGAGTTAAAGAGCCACCTCATGAGAGGAAGTGTGTAAACAGGAGCGCACCGTACCAAAACAATTACGTCTAAGAACTACCCAATGAGAGGATGTATTGAAACCGGACAACGTCAGCATGCTCTTGAGATCAAAAAGTTGCCATATGAGGGGGAGCGTGTAAACGCCTAAAAACAGAAGGCGACCAAATTGTCTAAGTCTAAGAGTTCCCCTATGGGAGGGAGCATGTAAACAAGTCCTCTGATCGTCCGCCATCCCATGTCTAAGAGTCACCCCATGAGAGGGGCATGTAAACCGTCGTCCGAGTCGCAACGAGTTTGCAGTCTAAGCGCTACCCTATGAGAGGAAGTGTGTAAACTATAACGTCCTCTGCAAGGTGTCTGGTCTAAGAGTCATCCCATGAGAGGGAGCATGTAAACATAGCCCTGACAGGAGAGAGTTACCAGTCTAAGGATTACCTCATGAGAGGGAGAATTGAAACGACGGCAATGGGTGGGGTCCTCAGAGTCTAAGAGTCACCAATGAGAGGAGGTATTGAAACCTGGCTTACCATGAAGAGTAGCCAACATTAAATTTTTTGAGCCCTGTCTCCGCGAGGAAGACAGGGCTCTTTTCATGAGAGGAAGCTTTTATACCCGACCGGTAATCCGGTCGGGGGATTGGCCGTTGAAACGATTTTAAAGCGGCCAATGGGCTTCTCTGTACGATACTACCTATACAAGGAGCTTGGGGAAAAAGATAGCTCAATCACGTTATCTTGTCAAGGGGTTGGGAGCATCGGTATCCGGCGTGCGCCTGATCAAAGATATGGCGCGCCACGCCAGATTGATCGCGGCCAGCACGTCGGACTGTCCGTTGAATCCGCATCGGTGGCAAAAAAACTGCCCCCATTGCGGTTGCGGCTCAAGCGCAAGCCCGAGCAGTTGTCTGCTCTTGTGATCGTCCCCTTGCCGGATCGCTCGCTCAAGGTCTTCCAATGTCCCCCGCACGACGCGATGATAACGCGGAGTCAGCCGGACCCACTCCCTGCTAAGCGTAAAAAGTTCCCCGAAATCCACAGTGCCTGCATCGCAATCCACGTTGTCAAACCCCGTTGCGGCCGCGTCATCCACGATATCGGGAATGACTACCATGGTATCGCGGTGTCCGGGATTTTTCGGTCGTCTCGCAAGCCAGGCGGTTCCGCACTGTGTGCAGGTGCGGGAGATGCCGCCCGGATAAATTTCCATCAGACCTCCCCATGGGTTGTCTTTTTTGTCAATGCGGACCGCGCCGGCAAAACTCAACGCGTCCACAAAGCCCGTTTTGTTGGCAAGATAGGTCTTTTTGGAAATAATCTTTTGCTCCCTGCCATGGAACCGGTCATCCAGCCGTTCTATCGCGAGGATACCTTTCCAAAATGCGACCAGTGAATGGATCTTTGCCCGGGCGCTTCCCAAAACCGTATCCTGCAGGTGTCGGACCTTTTGGCGTAAATCGCGGGGCGGGGTTTGTTCGCGGGATTGGTACTCGCTGATCCGGCGTCTGGTCTCTATCAACCGGTCTATGTACTCCTTTTTGCCGAGAATACCCTCCTCAAGCACCCGGCCATCCTCTACAGACACCACGGCATAGGCAAGCGGATTGACCTCGCCGCGGTTTATCCCGATGACGGTGCGGGCGCGGGAATGCACATCGGAGGAGAAATCCAGATACCCCACCGGCGGAGGTCCGCTGATGACCATATGGAAGAATAACGTCCACTGGTCTTGGGGATTTCTTTTTTTCCCCACCAGCTTGGCGTTGGAGGCGAATACGCGCGGATTATCCGACAAGAGGCCCCACGTTTTATTGGTGAGCATCTTGCGCGCCTGCGATCTGCCGAAATAAAGGCGGAGTTTCAGCGCTACACCGGATGCGGGGTACTCGTCAAAAGATCCGGGTACCCATGTGATCTCTTTGTCCGGATTGTCTTTGCCTCGTCTGCCGCCGGTCGGTCTCATATAGATCAAATCTCCTCCTTTTTCTCTGATAGAGAATGCGGCGGGTGATGGGGAAAGACAGATATATAACTCCAGGGCATCGGCCGGAGTGTCGGCGTCTTTGGCAAGCGCCATGCCGTATTGAGGCGCGGGATTGGTCCGGTTGCTCGCCCACGAAAATCCTTCAAACGGGGCCGATATTGTCTCGGCTCGCACTCTTCTGCTTGCCGCATTGCTCCGGAGGAACTGGATCTCGGTCCACCGGTCAGGATGCGCAAGCGTCGCGCGAAAGGAAAGGATATCCATGTATCTTGCCCTGATCTGGCTGTCAAAGGGCGCGCGGGCAAATCCTTGACGGCGCTTTTCGCATACCCGATCAATTTCGCCGAGGAAATGTCCGGCGACCGTTGACGGATCTTCTTCGGGGTTCCTCTCCATACGGATAGCACAGTACAGAGCGACTCGTTGGGGCAGTGGCACGGCGCTTCCGAGTTTCCGGCGCACAGCCTTGTGCCTCACGCGATGGATATAGCCGAGGGTTTCGGCGGTGTGTGGTCTGACCTTTGCCATATCTTCCAGTTGCCGGATGATTACCATGGTATCCGGCGGCGTCCCGCGCTCGGCAATGGGAAATTTCGGAAGGTCGTTGATCCGCCCATTGAAAAATCGGAGGCGGGGCGACTCCCCGGTTTCTTCCGGCTCGTCCGCTTTCGCAAGGGCTGGAAGCATCTGATTGAGCGCGTAATTGTACGCGCCTTTCAGCACGTTTGTCTCTGCAATGAGCGCCCGGAATGCGCAAAGCGCGCCAAAATCCGCCGTCACCGCATCATACTCGGGCGCCAGACAGGTGGTGAGGCGGGTACGCAGGGCGTTGACAATGTCGGCCCAATCCATGTCCGCCGCATCCCGGAGTAACGCCTCATTGGCCTCCAAACACTCGGCGTATTCCCGCATTTTCTTCCGGCCTTCCTCAAAAAGCCGTCGGTGGTTGGTGTGGAATGCGGCCATTGCGCCTTCGGCCTCGTGTCGCATTGCCGTAAAAACGGCAGATGTCATGATCGCGGGGTCAATATCGCGAAGGCCGTCAAGCACGGGCCTGCCTTTAAAAAATGTCTCGTATGAGAATTTTTCTTTCAGGTAGGCAAGGGGATTTTCTTGGAAATGCGCATAGAGCATTCCATAGAGTCTCTCACGCGCGGCCTCTGTCGCGGCAAACCATCGCTCTATGATGGCGTATTGCCTCTTTGTCGGTTTTATGCCAAAAGAGAATACGCGCGTGACTTGTCCGGGGATGACCCCGAAGTGATCGCTAATACGAGTCGTGTTGACCAAGGATTTGGTACTGGGCTTATGCGCGTCGTCCACGATGTGTCTCCTTTCAAGGAGATGATATAAATTGTCAGAGAACAGCTTACTTCGGACGCATGAGATTCAAAACGTCTGATTCAGAGATTTGTGCCACAGAAAATGATATTGTGCAAGCCCTTCGCCGCATGCTATTCTTTTAGTGTACGACCTGCGTTTTTTCTGACAGACGCGATTTCTTTCAACTTATTGCGGTGAGTAAAGAGAGAAGTGTGAGCTTGCTTACGCTTCTCTCGAGCGACGACGCATCACCTGCTTATCGGTAGGCAGGAAGAGTCAATACCCCGCGGCTTGCCGCGGGTCAGTACGCGCGAAATGCGTTCAACCCCGCGATCGCGACACGGCAAAACAGGAGCGGATAACGGTGAAAGGGATTAATATGTATACATCGAAAATAAAAACTAAAAGTGATTAAGAGGAAATAGTTATGACGCCCCTTCTCTATCTCTTGCTTAATATATGCCTAATTCTACTTGCCGTTATACCCATAGGTGTGGTCATCCCTGATTATCCTCTTAGTTATTTTGTAACGTATAAAGGCCCATGGTTCTATATACGTATTGGCAATAGACTTGTTGTTGGAAATATGAGACGAAGACACGATCTGCCTCCATTTAACTATAAACGTCGTATAATCTATTCTCTTATAACGGCAAATCTAATCTTTCTTATGTTACAATATCTTCCCTTCTCTTGAAGAGTAATGTCAATATAAATGAATCAACTTATGAATTTTTTAAAGAATCGAACCTATAGACTCTTAGCCGTAGAGTTGGTTCTTTTGGATTTGATCCTATCGGTCTTCGGTTCTTTTTTCGCCCTGGATGGCTCACCGCAATTCATAGTAGATATTATGGGATTTCTCCTTAACATACTTTTCTGGTTCGGTATACCGGTATTTATCGTGTATCCCCCCATTTACTTAATAAAAAGAATGAGGGCAAAAAAGAATCTTGACAGGGAGGCATTTTATGCGTTGTATGGAGTATCAATGCATCAGATATTGACGATCATATTTCTCCTCTTTTTATTGCCAATGTTCATACTGCCAACCCTGAACGTAATCTTATTTTGGTAAATGTTTATGTTTAAAAAAACCACATTAGAAAACGGATTGCGCATTATTACCGCTCCTATGGTCGGGACCAATACCGTGACGGTACTGGTGCTGTGCGGTACGGGATCGGATTATGAGGCGCGGGAGATCGGAGGCATCTCGCATTTTTTGGAGCACATGTTTTTCAAGGGCACGAAGAATCGCCCGACGCCGGATCATATCAAGCATGAGCTTGACGGCATGGGGTCCATCTCCAATGCGTTTACGAGCCATGAAATCACGGGCTATCACATCAAAGCCGCCAAGACCTATCTTGATCAGTCGCTTGACCTGCTCGCCGATATCTACAAAAACTCTCTTTTGGCGGAGGAAGAAATCAATCGCGAGCGGCAGGTGATCATAGAGGAGATGCACAAAGACCGCGACACGCCGACGCTATTTGTCTGGTGGGTGTGGGAGCGGCTCCTGTACGGAGACCAGCCGGCCGGATGGGACGTCATCGGAGAGGAAAAAGTGATCCGCGCGCTCTCGCGCGATGATTTTGCCAATTACTTCACGCACCAGTATGTCGCGTCCAACACCGCGATCGTGATCGCGGGCAATTTTGACCAGGACGCTACGGTTGCCCGCGCGCGAGAGCTTTTTGGCGATCTGCGATCGGCTCCGCCCATGCGGACGAAGCCCGCGGTACGCGATATACAAAACGGCATCGGGCTTGACCTTGAGTATAAGGAGACGGATCAGACGCATATCACGCTCGGATTTCGCGGATATGACGCAAATCACCCCAAGCGCTATATCGCGGAAGTGCTTGCGGCCCTGCTCGGAGGATCGTGGAGTGCCCGTATGTGGGATCGCATACGCGACAAGCTTGGCCTGGCATACACCGTGATGACGGCGCATGAATCGTATTCAAACCGCGGATATCTTGTGACGTATGCGGGCGTGGATCACGCCAATGTGGAGAAGACGATCCGCGCGGCTCTGGAGGAATATAAACGCATGACCGTGGAGCCGGTTTCGGCGGCCGAGCTCAAGCGCGTCAAAGACTATATGCGCGGCACGACCCTGATCGGCCTTGAGCAATCCAATGCGGTGGCAAATTTCATCGGGGGAGAGGAGATGCTGACGGGCAAGCCCCAGACGATTGATGAGGTGTTTGCGAAGATTGACGCGGTAACGCCAGAAGATATCCTGATGGTATCGCGCGAGCTGATCCGCCCCGAGGCTCTCAATCTTGCCATGATAGGGCCCGCCCGCGATCGTGCGCCTTTTGAACGCATCTTGAAAGAACTATGAATAATGAATTATGAATTGTGAGTAAGGAATTAGGACTCGCGAATGAGAAGCGGTATAATTGCCATACTTCCTCATTCATACATCCTACTTCCTGACCCATATATGCCTGCACGAGATCTCCAGCATATTTCTATCCCGGCGCTTACGATCCTGCGGTTTTTTGCCGTAGTGCTTTTGCTCGTCGGGCTTTATCTCGTCCTTGATATCATCGCCGCGTTGTTTTTTGCGGTGATCATCGCGTCCGCTCTCCAGCCCGCGATTTCATGGATGACGGACCGGAGTCTGCCGCGGATTCTTGCCGTCGTGCTGATTTACCTTATGATTGCGATGGGCGTTGCGGGACTGGCTTACTTTATCGTGCCCCTGCTTATGGAAGAACTGCGCGGGTTTGCGGCGGTATATCCGTCCCTCGTGGCGCAGGCGCATCTCGGGCTCAATCAGGTGGGACAGCTACCGTTTTTCTCCCTCTTTGCGCCGGATATCGGCGGAGGATTTGATTTTGCGTTTGAGCGCTTCGGCGGGCTTGCGGACGGATTTTTGAGCGCGGCTTCCGCCGCGTTCGGAGGCGTGTTCTCTTTTGTCCTCGTCCTGGTGTTTTCTTTTTATCTGGCGGCGCAGGAAAAGGGAATTGAGAATTTTCTGCGGCTCATGATGCCGCTTGCCTATGAGCCGTACATGCTTGATCTCTGGGAGCGGTCGCAGAAGAAACTTGGCAAATGGTTGCGTACGCAGATGCTTCTGGGTACGCTCGTCGGCGTGCTGATCTTTTTCGGCCTGACGCTCCTTGGCGTACGGCATGCGTTTTTCTTCGCGCTGATCGCGGGCGTCTTTGAGATCATTCCGATCGTGGGGCCGATCCTTGCGGCAGTGCCTGTCGTCGCGACGGCACTGCTGACGTCTCCGTTTCTCGGAGTGCTGACGATAGCGCTCTATGTCGCGATCCAGCAGATTGAATCGCATGTCATCGTGCCTGTCGTCATGCGCCGCACCGTCGGCTTGAGTCCTTTGGTCGTCGTGCACGCACTTCTCATCGGCGGCAGGCTCGGAGGCATCTTCGGCATCTTGCTTGCAGTACCTCTGACGGCGATCGCGGCGGAGCTTCTCAATGACTGGGACAAGAAAAAACGCGCGCTGATCCCCGAATAGCGTTTAGGCTTCGTGTCGCATATCAAAACGGGGTAATGTCTGTGGAGCTGATGAGCTCATGCGTGAGGCGCGGCATTGACTGTCAGTAATTCATGAATGAAACAACGGATAAAAAATCGGGGGCGTTTTACATCACGACGACACTGCCGTATGTAAACGCCGATCCGCATATCGGATTCGCTTTAGAGATCGTCAAAGCGGACGTGATCGCGCGTCTGCATCGCGCGCGCGGAGAAGAAGTGGTTTTTAATACCGGCACGGACGAGCACGGCGTGAAAATCTGGCGCAAATCTTTGGACGAGAAAAAAGACACGCAGGCGTACGTGGACGAATACGCGGCGAAGTTTGACCGCCTGAAGTCGGCGCTCAATCTAAGCTACACGCATTTTATCCGCACGACCGATGCGCATCACAAAGCCGCGGCGCAGGAATTTTGGCGGCGGTGCGACAAGGCGGGCGATATTTACAAAAAAAACTATCGCGTGAAATACTGCGTCGGATGCGAGCTTGAGAAGACCGAGTCGGAGCTTGTGGACGGCGCGTGTCCGATCCACTCGAACCTTACGCTTGAGATCATTGAGGAGGAAAATTATTTTTTCCGCTTTTCCCGCTATCAGGAGCCTTTGCTTGAGCTCTACGCCGCAGATGCCGCTCTGGTCGTACCCGAGCATCGGCTCAATGAAATCAGGAGATTTGTCTCGGACGGCCTGCAGGATTTCAGTATCTCGCGCCTGAAAGCCAAGATGCCGTGGGGAGTGGACGTGCCGGGCGATCCGGATCACGTCATGTACGTCTGGTTTGACGCGCTGGTGAATTATATTTCCACGCTCGGCTGGCCGGAAGACGAAGAAAATTTCAGCAGATTTTGGCCCGGCATACAGATTGCGGGCAAGGACAATCTCCGCCAGCAGAGCGCCATGTGGCAGGCGATGCTGATGTCTGCCGATCTGCCCAACTCGCGGCAGATACTGATCCAGGGCTTTATCACCGTGGAGGGCGCCAAGATGTCAAAGAGCGTCGGGAATGTCATAGACCCTTTTGCGCTGGTGGATACATACGGTACGGACGCCGTGCGGTATTATCTTCTGCGCGAGATACCCGCGTATGAGGACGGAGACTTCAGTTATGAGAAGTTTGAGGCGCGCTACAACGGCGATCTGGCAAACGGTCTCGGTAATCTCATAGCGCGCGTGGCAACACTCGGAGAAAAAGTGAGCCCCCTGCCGCAGATCGCGCCCGATGATGCGATTGCGCGGGAGATCGCGCGCGTGCGCGAAGTATATGAGAAAACATGCGCGGAGTTTCGTTTCAATGAAGCACTGGGGGCCGTGTGGGAACTGATCGCGGTAGCAGACAGGTATATCAACGACACCAAGCCATGGACGCTGAAAGACGATCATGCGGCACTGCAGAAAGTCATCGCGCACGCATGCGGACTGATAGATGCGGTATGCGAGTTTGTAGCGCCTTTCATCCCCGAGACCGTGGAAAAGATTCGCGAGCAGATCTCAGTACAAAACGGCATGATCACAATACAAAAGCGCGGGAATCTCTTCCCACGCTTGGATACGTCTCCATCGGATTAGCATTTGCGATGCAGTATTTCAACGCATAGACTTCCTTTCGGCGTGATACAGACGGGTAAGGTGTTTCGCAACGAAGTCGCTCTGGGGCATTTTCGGATCAAAGACAGTCGGATCAAAGTCAGGATGAGTCTCAAGGTACTCCTGAAGGATCGGAAGTGCGATCATGATGAGGTTGCTGAAGTCAGTAGTACCGAGGGCCGCCATTACACCGCTAAGCTCACGCGCTTCTTTTTCGGTGAGATGGAAGTTCACGGCGCCCTGAAGATGAAGGATCGTGTTTTGTGGAATGAGCAGACCCATGATTTTCCCCTTGGAGATGTGTTGAACTCTGAAACGTCACGTTAGGGTACCACTCTTTTGGTTTGGCGTCCACACAAGATGCGGTAATCAGGCGCGTGTAATGCTCGGAGGCCGCTGGCGCCTCGCTTTTTGGCCTACGCCAAAACACCGATAAGTATTGTTCCAAAGATAGGCGTACGCACATCTTTGGAACATATCCTGCGCTTGACATGCGGGATACGCGGTGATACACTTTTGATACACCTCTATGCTGGCAACAAAAACCCGTATCAATATCAGCGTATCCCACGACGTAAAACGCGCATTGGCGCGGCTTGCGAAGCGTGATGAAGTGCCTGAAGCGACCAAGGCGGCCGAGTTGCTTTTGCGCGCATTAGAACTTGACGAAGATGATGTATGGGATGCGGTCGCGCGTACGCGCGACCGAAAGGGCGCGCGCTTTGTATCTCATGATCGCGCGTGGGCATGAGTTATCGCCTGCAGTATCATGCATTGGTAGCAAACATAGATATACCCGCTCTGCCGGAAGAATGGCGGGAGCGGATACGGCGCGCGATAGAAGAACGCTTGGCCACGCATCCGGAAGTTTATGGCAAGCCCCTGCGCAGATCACTCAAAGGATACAGAAAATTCCGCGTGGGTGACTATAGAGTAATTTTTAGAATTGAACAGAATGACGTAAAGATTTTTGTGATTCAGCATCGATCGCGTGTGTACGAATCCGCAGAAAAACGTCTACATCCATGACTCCACAGCTTTTTGACGTCCATACGCATACGCAGTTTGCCGCATACGCGGAAGATAAAGATGCGGTGATCCGGCGCGCGCTGGATGTAGGTGTTTGGATCGTGAATGTCGGCACCCAGCGTGATACGTCGGAGGCGGCGGTGGAGACCGCGCACCGGTACGCGGAGGGCATATACGCGGCAGTGGGCCTGCATCCGGTGCATACGGAGAAGTCGTATCATGACAAACAGGAATTGGGAATTACGAATCAGGAATCAGGGACTGGATTTACGTCGCGCGGAGAGGAGTTTGATTTTGAGTATTATAAAAAGCTTGCTCAAGACCCGAAAGTCGTCGCGATCGGCGAATGCGGCTTGGATTACTATCGTCTGGGAGAGGAAACGAAAGAAAGACAAAAAGAGGCGTTTTTGAAGCAGATCGCACTTGCGCACGAGGTCCGTAAGCCCCTCATGATCCATTGCCGCAATGCATTTGCGGATTTAGTAGCAGTCCTACAAGCTACAAGCTACCAGTTACAAGCTTCCGCAGGCGTTATCCATTTCTTTGCAGGCACCGTGGACGATGCGCGAGCGCTCCTTAACCTCGGATTTTCATTCTCATTTGGCGGCGTCATCACGTTTGCCCGCGACTATGATGAGGTGGTACGCTATATACCGATAGAGAGGATTGTGCTTGAGACGGATGCGCCTTACATTACGCCTGTGCCGTACCGAGGCCGCCGCAACGAACCGGCATATATTAAAAAAAAAAAAAAAAAGCTCGCTGAAATTAAAGCGCTGCCGTACGAGACGGCAGCAGAGATCACGACGAAAAACGCGATGAGGTGCTTAGGACTTACGCAAGCTCCTCCCACCAGTAATACGAAGGATCCTCTTGCATAAAATTATCCTCCTGTCGGGCATGAGCTACGCAGAAGTAGTGGTTGCCTGTGAATTGCGTATGCCGTACATACCTGGCGGCTCCTCCGCATTCCATGCAGAGCCGGAATTTTGCGATAGTACTCTCGCGCATAGAGGCGAGGCGTCCCCGGTTGTACTGGAGCATACGGTCAAATGATTCCGCTTGTGCCATTGCATCCACGAGCGCATGGTGAGTATTGCGCCGCTTGACCGGATAGAAGTCAGGGGATATGCGCATGTCGGCGTATGAGCAGGCGGCCATGCCCATATAGTACGATCCTGCATCGAGCGCGCTGATACCGAAAGGATTCTCAATCTTGTACCGTTGGAAATAGGCATCAACTATGCTCCAGTCGGCGTGGGCGCTGAATGCCACAAAGATGGGCACGGTGTCTCGCGATACTATCCTAACCCATTCGGCAAATGCCTCCATAGCTGAAGCGGGGTTATCGCCTCGTTCATGCAGGACTGAAAGAACTGCGATTGGCTTTCCCACGACAGGTTCTCTCTTGAGAATGTCTGCCATGGTCTCTTCGGAAAAAATAGGCACAGCGATTGCCGCAGGGTCATATGCGTCATTGAGCGGCTGCAATTCCCGATAAAACATAAGCGTCTCGTCAGCTACCACACAAGCGCCAAGGGAAAGCATGTTTCCTTTGCCTGCGCTTTCGGTATCTACGGAGATATAGCGCTCGTGCATTGCCAGAGCCCTCCCCTTCCAGTGGTTTCGGGTTTTCAAGGTGCGCATTCCTTTGCGCGGGAGATCATCTTTGCACAAAAGACAAGGCTTGGCAAATGCGGTTTTTTTCCTTACTGTTAGTAACAGATAATCTACGTCATCTATGCGTTATCATCCTCAAAAAATAGAGAAGAAATGGCAGGCTCGCTGGCTTAAGGAAAAGACATACGAGCCCGATCTCAAGCGGGCAAAAAAGCCTTTTTATAATCTCATGATGTTTCCGTATCCCTCCGCGGAGGGGCTTCATGTGGGCAATATGTATGCGTTTACGGGGTCTGACATCTACGGCCGCCTGAAACGGATGCAGGGATACGACGTATTTGAGCCCATTGGTTTGGACGGATTCGGGATCCACTCGGAAAACTACGCGATCAAAATCGGCGCGCATCCGATGAAGCAGGCGAAGATCTCCGAAAAGAATTTTTATCGCCAACTTGCCATGATCGGCAACGGATTTGCGTGGCGCGAGCATCTGGAGACCTATGACCCCGAATACTACAAATGGACGCAGTGGATCTTTATCCAAATGTTTAAGCAAGGCCTTGCATATCGCAAGAAGCAGGCGGTCAACTGGTGCCCATCGTGCAAGACGGTACTGGCCGACGAGCAGGTGATCGCGGGCAAGTGCGAGCGATGCGGATCCACGGTGATCAAAAAAGAGCTTGAGCAGTGGTTTTTCCGCATCACCAAGTATGCGCCGCATCTTTTGAAAAATCTCCAGACGCTTGACTGGTCAGAGCGCGTGAAGATCGCACAGCGCGAATGGATCGGTCGGAGCGACGGAGCCATGATTTCTTTTGAAATCCGTCGCTCCGCGCGGAATGTCACAGACAGAACGCAGAATATCGCAGAAAATGTTCAGCGTGATTCTGCGTCAAGTCAGCGAGAATCTGCGACGTTGACAACAGTCAACGTATTTACGACGCGGCCCGATACATTGTTTGGCGCGACGTATCTGGTCGTGGCGCCGGAGCATGTGGTGATCAGGAATCAGGAATCAAGAATCAGGAATTATGGAGAGGTCACGAAATATGCGGAGCAAGCGCGGGGCAAGGCGGAAGCGGACAGGATTGCGGAGGGGCGGGAGAAGACAGGGGTTGAGCTGAAAGGTATCAAAGCGATCAATCCCGCAAACAATGAAGAGATACCGATCTTTGTCGCGGACTATGTGCTCGCAGGATATGGTACGGGTGCCATCATGGCAGTACCCTCACACGACGGGCGCGATCTGGAGTTTGCGCGAAAGTACGGGATTCCCGAGCGCACAGTGATCGTGCGACAGAGCATGAAGTGCGTACTGGTACACGGATGCCCCGCCAAACCGGAAGATAGGGTGGACGTGACAAAAGCGAGCGACAAGCATTGGATCCCGTGGATGAGGGAGCAGATGCAAAAGAATAAGATTCGGGTATTTACGCCCCTTATGCCGGAGCCCTGGAAGCCCGACTATGCGGCATGGAAGAAAGAATTTGAAAAAATACCGGTGGATGAAAATACCGTGGTTGTGGGGCACAGTTGCGGCGGGGCATTTCTCGTCCGGTGGCTTGGAGAGACGCAGAGGAAAGTGAAGAAGCTGATTTTACTCGCCGGAGCGAAAATTCCGGCGGATGATGCGAACGAGGTTATACGCAATCTGTATGATTTTGATATTGACCCGCGTATACGCGACAACGTCGGCGAGATCGCCGTCTTGATTTCCGATGACGATGAGGAGCGACACAGAAAGTCAGCCGTACTGTACGCTGAGGCGCTCCACGGGAGGCTCGTGAAGTTTAAGGGCAAGGGGCATTTCCTTTTCAAGCAGATGGGGACGAATGCCCTTCCGGAGCTTTTTGACGAAATTTTGAAGACCGCCGATGCATATACGGAAGGCGGCACGGTGGTAAATTCCGGGACGTTCAATGGCATGGACTGGCAAATGGCCAAAGGGGAAATTACCAAGTCTGTAAACGGAAAACTTGTAACGACATATCATCTTCGCGATTGGCTTGTATCACGCCAGCGCTACTGGGCGCCGCCGATTCCGATGATCTTCTGCGATGCATGCGCGGCGGCGAAAAGGGGCGAGCGCGCCGAAATGCCCGGATGGTATACGGCTCCCGCCAAAACCCTGCCGGTAAAGCTTCCGTTTATCAAAAACTTCCGTCCCACGGGGAGCGATCAGTCGCCGCTTGCGGGTGTGGCGAAGTTTTACCGCGTCCGGTGTCCCGCCTGCCGCGCGTGGGCGCGGCGCGAGACAGATGTCTCGGATACGTTTTTGGATTCGGCATGGTACTATCTGCGGTATCCCAGTGTCGGCGACAAAAAATACGCATGGAATCCCGCTATTACAAAAAAATGGCTTCCGGTGACGCGCTATATGGGAGGTGCGGAGCACTCGGTACTGCATTTGCTCTATGTGCGGTTTTTGGCGATGGCCCTGCACGATGCCGGGCTGGTGGATTTTGAAGAGCCGATGCCGACGTTTCGCGCGCACGGCCTCATCATCAAGGATGGCGCCAAGATGTCCAAATCCAAAGGGAACATCATCAATCCCGATGAATATATCCGCGCCTACGGCGCGGACGCGCTCCGCATGTATCTCATGTTTTTGGCGCCATGGGAGCAGGGGGGGGATTTCCGCGACGCGGGTATCAAGGGGATCACGCGGTTTTTGGAAAGAGCATGGAAGTTTGCGGATGCCAGACTGCAGACCGCAGATACGTCGCAAGTCTTAAACCCCGATGTGCAGATGCTGATGCACAAGACCATCAAGAAAGTAGGCGAGGATATAGAAAATCTGCAGTACAATACGGCGATTTCGTCGCTTATGATACTGTTGAATACAATTGAGACATCGTCCGATGCAGTGAGCCTTGAGGATATAAAAGTATTTTTGAAACTGCTCGCGCCTTTTGCTCCTCATATCACCGAGGATCTCTGGCAACGACATCGTCCTATAACCTACAACCTACAACCTACGATCTTTCGTTCAATTCATCGTGAGCCGTGGCCGGAGTATGATCCGCGTATGATAGTTGAGAAGACGTTTGAGCTCGTGGTGCAGGTGAATGGCAAAATGCGCGGCCGTATCACTCTGCCCGCGGGGGCTGGCGAGGCGCAGGCCGTGGCCGCGGCGCGCGGGATGGACACCGTGAGACCGTATCTTATTTCCGAGCCGCGCAAAGTGATCTTTGTTCCGGATCGTCTCATCAATTTTGTCACGTAACACTGCATTCCCGGAAAGCGTTGCATACGTATGATTGCCTATAAGCCATTAAAGAGCGTCGGAGGTGTCGCGCGCCGAGAGGTGCATGCGCTCCTGCGGGAGCTTTCGGACAGTGCGGCAAAGAAATTTTCAGCGCCCACGCTCGCGCGCGCGCTCCGCGATGCAAATACATATATTTTGACCGCACAGGACGGCGGCGCGATCATAGGTACGGGGACGCTTATCGTCATGGCGACCGCCACGGGCCTGCGTGGCAGGATAGAAGACGTGGTGGTGGCGTCTTCGCATCGGGGACAAGGGATCGGCCGCGAGATCATGCGCCGACTCATCGCGGAAGCCCGCCGGCGCCGCCTTGCGCAGGTGGAGCTGACCAGCGCTCCCGCGCGTGTCGCGGCAAATCATCTTTATCAAGCGCTCGGGTTTTCTTTGCGCGAGACCAATGTGTACAAACTTGTCTTATCCGCCGGAAAATAACAATCTCTATGATCCTGATTCTTGATTTTGACGGGGTGCTTTTTGACGGTGAAAAGTTCAAGCAAGACTATCTGCGCATTTTCAGCGATGCGGGAATCGCATCAGACGATGTCCGCATGGCGTACCGCGCAGGGAGGACGCATCCCAAAGGATACCATCATGTATTGACCGCGCGCGTAGCGCCTCACATAAACGCAAAAGAGCTTGCCCGGCGCACCCAAGCGCTTCTGGATAAATCACCTCGCTATCTTTACCCCGATGCAAGGCAGTTTCTGCAGTGGTGCAGGCGTACGGGTATCACTCTTGCGATCGTAAGCCGCGGCCCCGCATTTCAAAAAAAGAAGATCACTGCATCCGGCATCGCGCGATCATTCAAAAAAATAACCGTCATACCTATGGGGCCAAAGAGCGAGGCGGTGCATGCGATCATGCGCGCGCATCCGCGACATCACGCGACCTTTGTGGACGACACGGCAGAAGTAGTGGACGAAGTGAAGCGCTCTCTCCCCACGCTTACGGCAGTGCAGATGACGCGGCGGCGGAGAATTGAGAAAAGCGCCGTGGCAGATGCCCGTGTTGCGGATTTTGCAGGCGTCATGCGGGTCATTCGCAAGACCTTGCGTAGCTGATCCGGCGTCTGCTAGGATCGTCTCATGAAGACGATTCTCCTTACCGACGATTCTTTTGTCTCTGTCCTTGCGGAGACAAAGCGCACGCTTATGGCAGGCGGGATCGTGATAGCGCCCACGGATACTGTGTACGGGACTTTAGGGGATGCCGCAAACGAGCGCGCGATCCGCGCGATGTTTGCCATCAAACGGCGTCCCGAAGAAAAGGCATTCCCCATCTTTGTCAGAGATATCGCCTCTGCGCGCCGCTACGCCTATATCTCCGATGAAAAAGCAAAATTTCTTGAGCGCGTATGGCCGGGTGCCGTAACTGCAGTATTTCAACACAAAAGCAAACTGCCGACACTGCTGACAGGAGGCCGCGATACGATCGGCATCCGCATGCCGGATCATCAATTCCTTCTCAAGCTCTTGGCGGAACTTTCAGCGCCGCTTGCTCAAACTTCAGCCAACATTTCATCCGAGTCTCCGGCCAAAACCGCAGAGGAGGCGATACGATATTTTGAAAAAAGCGAAATCAAGCCCGACCTTGTCATAGATGGCGGCACGGTACCCGGAGTTTCCTCCACCGTCATTGACTGCACAGGAGTATCCCCGCTCATTCTCCGGACAGGTATCATGACCAAACAAGAGCTTGACCACCTGCTGGATAGTTTTTGAGATAGGTTCTACTATATCCGTATGACTCGATCAGCGCTTTCCCGCATTTTGGATACCAAGACTCATTCCGAGCACCGGCTCATCCGCGATTTTGACACGCTCAAAAAGGTAGTTGAAGATCTGAAGAAAAAAGGCAAGAAGATCGTGCTCACCCAGGGCGTATGGGATCTGATACACGAGGGACACGCCAAATATCTGGAAGCCGCCAAATCCTATGGCGACGTACTGGTCGTAGGCCTTGATTCGGATGAGCTCACGCGCGCGCGAAAAGGCCCCAACAGACCGATCGTACCCGAAAAAGAGCGGATTGAGATGCTCACGCACCTGCGGCATGTGGATATTGTCACCGTGCGGGAGCTTGATCACGACATCGGCCACCTCATACGCCTCGTGCGGCCCCATGTGCTCGTAACATCCTCCAGCACCGCCGACTTCAAAAGCGATCTGAAAACAGGCACATACGACGAATTCTGCAAAAAAGTCGTTACCCTGCCTCCGCAGGCGACGACGCATACCAGCGCCCGCATACGCAATCTGACCATAGACGGCGTAGAACAGCTCGCGCGCGAAGTGGACATGCTCACCAAGAGTTTTGTAAAAAAAATCCGCTCCGCATGACTCACGTCTCCGTCATCTCGTATATTCCGGCGATCCACAAAGGATATGTGGATTTTTTCAAAAAGTATTTCGCGGGGACGCTCTATATACTCGCAGAGGATCTCGTACGCGAAGTGCCGCGAATGGAGCGCGATATCAGGGCGGTACAGCCCAAAGAAATAAAAGCGCTTTTGGAAGGACTAAAGATTTTTGAAAAAATCATAGTGCTTGACCGTGCTACTTTGCCGGAGCTTCAGAGCGATAGCGCGCCTATCGTCATGCCTGATGAAGACGTAAACAGGCATTTTGCTACAGAGTATCTTGCGGACAAAAAAGTGGAATTCGTATCCATATTTCTTCGTTGGGACAAGCAGATATCCACCAAAGAAATGGAAGTGCCGCCCGACCGCGTGATCTCGCAGGCAGAAGCGGATAAAGAACTCATGGGTGCTGCGTTCAAAGAAGCCGAGAAAAGCCCCGACTGGTGGCGGCAAATAGGCGCGCTTGCCGTGCGCGATGGCAAAGTACTCATATTGGCGTACAACAAGCCCCTACCGTCCAAGGACTACACATTCGGCCCATTCGGCGATCCGCGTGCCAATTTTGACGCGGGCGTGAGTTTTGAGCTTGTCAAGACCATACATGCCGAAGCCGCAGTCATCAGCGAGGCCGCACGCGGCGGTACATCGCTTGATGGAGCTACCCTCTACGTCACCACATTCCCATGCCCGGTATGTGCCAAATCCATAGCCGCCGCAGGCATCAAAAAGCTCTTCTACTCCAAAGGATACTCCCTCTTAGACGCCGAAGATGTGCTGAAAGCATATGGCGTTGAGATCGTGATGGTTCGAAACTGACTATATTTGGTTCGAAGGCAGGGAGCCATTTAGGCGGCTTTCCTCGTGAAAAATCTTCCATCTTAAATGTTAAATGAAGCATTAGCTACATGTTAATTGTTAAAAGTTAAGATGTCTTTGAAAACCCTTGACTTATGCCATTTTCTGCGCTAACATGTTAAGTATTGAGTTCAAGCAATGTAAATAAGACTAAGTATATGGGTATACCCCTTAAGCTTTATGATCCCAAATGGGATAGTAAGCTTGCGAAGACTATTATTGAACTGGAAAAACTTAGAATCAAAAAGCTTGAGGGTCCAGTTCCTCCGTATATATTCTTTCAATTGAAAGATATTTTCCAGATGTTCGAAAGTCTAGGATCTGCACGAATTGAAGGAAACCGTACAACACTATCCGAATTCGTTGAGAGAATAATTGAGAATCCCTCTAAAGATGCAAAGGACGAGAGGATGCAGGAAATTTTCAATATAGAAAGGGCCATTGAGTTCATTGAGAAAAATATTAAGAAAACCACCCAATTTGATAGAGCTCTCATTTCAGAGATTCATAGGATCATTGTAGAAGGGCTTACTCCGCCTCCTACTGGTGAAGGATCAAGATACCCTGGAGAGTTTAGGCCGATTAACGTTTCAATCCAGCATTCAGGACACGTTCCGCCGGATCATATAAAAGTACCCGAGTACGTCGAGGAACTATTGAGTTTTGTAAATAAGTCTATCGATACCCAGTATCATCTGTTAGCCATCGCGTTGTCTCATCATCGTATGGCGTGGATCCATCCGTTTGATAACGGCAACGGTAGAATGGTGCGGATGTTTACGTATGCACTTTTAATTAAGCAGGGCTTTCAGGTCAAAACCGGAAGGATATTGAATCCAACGGCCATATTCTGCATGGATCGGAATAAGTATTATGATATGCTTTCTCTTGCTGATTCGGGTAATGAGGATAAGGTGCTTGAATGGTGCCTCTATGTTCTTGAGGGACTACGTTCCGAGATAGAAAAGATCGATAGGTTGCTTGATTTGGGATATACCGTTAATACGGTCTTACTTCCGATGCTTTCCTATGCCTTTGAACGTAAACATATCACGAAGCGTGAACATGATATCCTTGCCGCAATTGTGAAGGGTAGAGACATGAGTACGAGATCTGCTAATTTGAAATCAGCGATAGGTAGCGAATCTCCCGTCCAAAAGTCACGGATACTCAAGAGATTAAGAGACAAACGGATGCTTATTCCACTTAAGGAAAAAGGCAGAGTTTATACGATAGGGTTTGCTAATAATTATCTATTGCGAGGTATCGCGCATGTTTTGGAGCAAAATGGATTTGTGCCAGCATCTTTAAATAAGAGGAGCTAATATTTTTAAGAACCATGAATTATATGGAGAACTGCAAAAAGTGCGGGAGTGGAAATATTATCTTGGTGGAGTATGCGCCGGGATCACCCGAGCGGTACGACGGCATTAGCGAGATCAAATGTAACGATTGCGGGGTTCGGATCGGTCGATGGTCAGGTAAAGAACTCGCCGATGGAGAAATTGAAAAACGATACGGAGGCAGATAATTCCTTATGAGCGAAACCGAGATATAGGTGTACATTTTGAACATCTCAAATCCATCGCCATCGCAGGCATCAAAAAGCTCTACTACTCAAAAGAATACTCCCTTCTAGACGCCGAAGACATGCTGAAGGTATACGGTGTTAAGATTGCAATAGTGAGATGACGGATATTATGAAAGAAATTCCTAAAACAAGAAAAGATCTCTTAGAATTCTTAATGGCAGAAGAAGATGATGCAAAAAACCTTCGTGACAAAATCAATAGTGATCTTGGTGAGAAAAGAATTGACATAATAAGGGAGAAGAGAGTGTTCTTTCAAAATATTGCGATTACTTCGGCAACTCTTTTGGGTTTGACAACTGCATTTTCGTCAATAAATCCAGTAGCCATCTCCCGTTACCTACATGTCGGTTTAGGATTTCTCCTATGGGTAATCTGTATGGTGGTTATGTATATAAGAGATATTTTGGATCGGGACTCAGAGGGATTAGTTTCCTCACAGGATCGTTATATAAGTGTGCTCCAAGACAAGATGAAAGTTATCGAGCGATATGTTGATATATGTTTACAAGAAGGAGATGATAGTGTTGTGGAGAGTTCACTTCCGGCATATTTTGAAGAACTAAAATCACCGTCTTCAGCTCAGGAAATTATAAAACAGAATAAGCAGATAAATCAGGAGCGTGAGTTACGAGTAGAAGGGAAAGCGGAGATGGAATTTTATGGAGAATTCATAACTTTCTTCTTTATTTTAGGAGTATTCTTTGTTCTAATTGCGATTATCGGAAAACGGTGGGAGCTGCCCTACTTAATAGTAGCTGTATTGGGGATATTCCTCTTTATATTTACAGAGTTTTTATCGCGTCTTTGGAAACATGTTTTTAAGATACTGACTTTTTTGAGAAGAGATATTGGCAAGGTAAATAAAGGCAAGTAAGTTCTTATGTGGGATGTCTGAAGTCCAAACTTCAAACATAATTTAAACCAGTCAGGTGCGGGGCGCCTGACTGGTGATGGGGTTTGGGCGGATTCGCGGTGCGTTATACCGGAAAGAATTGACCTCGGAGAAATGCCATTTCTGTTACGATTTCTTCCGGAGAAAGATTCTTGAAAAGTGCATCTTCAAGGCATTGTGCTTCTGTGTACAAGAGATCATTGAGTTTTCGCGGGAGTATGTGCCAGTGGAGGTGATTCACTTTGAGATCGCTCTCACCGAGAAACGGTCTCCAGTGCTGGCGTACGTCGCATCCCGTGCCGATGCTGAGTTTTACGATTCGCTCCTGAAACATGAGCACGGTATCAAACAGCTCATGACACTCATCCGGGTCCATCTGTTACGGCTCCTCCACATGGCGCTCCGGAATGGCCAGGAGATGATACGGCACCAGTTGGGGATTGCTCTGCATGACGTAAACCCGTGCTCCTCTCCACAGTACTCCCTGCCGCTCCTGATCAATGTTGCAAAATGGGCATAAAGACATCCCCTGCCTCCAAGAGTATAAGGTTTTGTGCTGGCCGTACAGTATCAGAAAAGACCGATGGCGTCCATTTTCGCAAGGCGCATGAGTTGCTGTTGACAAGCATATTTTGAGGATATATCATCTTAATACTTGAAAATCTATGTGGTTATGAAGTGAAGCGGGTGAGAATCCCGCACTGTCGCGCAACGGTGTGTCCCGAGAAGTTCTCGGACAAGTCCGAGCCTTTATATGCGAAGTCGCATGACTTCCCACATCGTCCGCGTAAGACAAACGGCTGTTTTCGGCCCCCTCTGACTTATGCAGGACGCATAGGTTTTTTATTTGTCGGTCTTTTATAATGAGAGGAGTAATGCTGTGCTTGAAGTAGAACGCTATAGGATCAGAACGGTACGTGAAGCTCGCAAAGAGGGATATAAGCAGAGGCCTGAATTTCTCACGCATCCGCTTGCGCGAGATCGGCTGGAGGAGACGATGCTCCGCATGGAGCGCAAGCTTGCCGACCTGTT
>CAZYED010000002.1:0-17136 GCA_964646295.1 uncultured Candidatus Saccharibacteria bacterium
GGAGGCGGGTACGCAAAGCGCCACGCAATTTCTCAAGTATCTCCTACGTACCGTACGCTTCCGCGAGTACCTGCAGGAGATGGACGACGACCCGGAAGAGCGCTGGGAAAACGTGCAGGAATTGGTAAACCTCTCAAAAAAATACGACGATATGCAAGCGCCCGAAGGCCTGCAAAAGCTCCTGGAGGATGTAGCGCTCATGAGCGATCAAGATGACGTCCGCGAGGAGCAGGATGTCGTATATCTCATGACGTTTCATGCGGCCAAGGGCCTGGAATTCGGCACGGTGTTTATGGTGGGCATGGAAGAAGGCGTCTTCCCGCATGCGCGGGCGCTTTTCAGCCCCGCGGAGCTTGAAGAGGAGCGGCGTCTCTGCTACGTCGGCATCACGCGCGCCAAAGAAAAAGTGTTTTTGAGCTTTGCGCTCTCGCGCACGCACTTCGGATCCACGCAGATCAATCCGCCTTCGCGATTTTTGGGCGAAATACCGGAGCATCTGCTTGAAGTGGAGGAGAGCGAGGATGAAATAATCATTGACTAGAATATGGTACAGCCTAAAAAATCTCTCGGGCAAAACTTTCTCCGCTGTGACTGGGTGGTGGACGAGATCATCCGCGCGGCCGAACTCACCACGGAAGATACCGTCCTTGAGATCGGCCCCGGCACGGGTGTCTTGACGCGCGCGCTCGCAAAAAAAGCGGGTCGCGTCATCGCCGTAGAAAAAGACGAACATCTCGCTTCTGAACTTCGGATATTCCTCAAAAAAGAAGGCGTGCAAAATGTAGAAATCATCACGGGAGATATTTTAAAGATTCTCCCCAATCTATTTAGCTCCTACAACCCACCACCTACTACCTACAACCTACTACCTACTATCTATAAGCTCGTCGCAAACATCCCATACTACCTTACCGGCCATCTGTTTCGCATGATTTTTGAGCAGGAACATCTGCCGAAAACGATCGTGCTGACGATCCAAAAAGAAGTCGCGGAGCGCGTGGCATCGCGTCCGCCGCATTCAAATCTTCTTGCGCTGTCGGTTCAAGCATTCGGCACGCCTGAAATCATCGCGGTTGTACCTGCGTCGTGTTTCTTCCCCCAGCCCAAAGTAGATTCGGCTATTCTCAAGATATCCGATATTTCCGGCGACTTTTTCCGGAAAAACAAGGTCGGAAAAGCCGTCTTTTTTGAGACGGCGCGCAGAGGATTTTCCCAAAAGCGCAAGACGCTTGTAAATTCGCTCGCACTACTCGCAGGCGGAGACAAGTCCGCAATCGCGCAGGTACTTTTGGCAGTCGGCCTTGATCCGCGCGCGAGGCCGGAGGAGCTATCGCTCAAGCAGTGGACGGAGCTTATAAGATCATTGCCGCGCTGATCGCCGCAGGACAGTCGGACGGACTTTTAAGAATGATCCGTGGGAACTTTGTCCGCCCCAAAGCGGCGCAAAAGCCCCCGCAAGCGCGCGAAATCCCGCGTGAAAACTCGTCCCCGTGCCCGGCTGATTGCCGTACATGCCGTCAGCATAAATACCTACACAAGAGGTGCCGGTCGTAATCATGCACTGCTGTCCTGTGGGCATATAACTGCCAAGCTGATAGAGTCCTCCGTAAACATTGTAATTCTGAAAAAGTTGGGAGCTTGGCTCATACAGTAATGCGATCACATCATCGGTCGCATAGTTAATAACGTAATGAAGCGAATCGGCCGCACATGTACACTGGGTTGTAAAAAGATGTATACCGCCGAACGGAAGCTCCGCACTTTGAGCTGACACGGCACGCGGACTCACTGCACCCATTGCAAGCAAGGCGATAATAAGTGGTCCAACAAAAAAACGAAAACGCATATATTTCATGGTATCACGTTTACATAGATCGTAAACGGCGCGCTGACGCCGTTTTTGTTTCTCACGGTAAGATCAATCGGGATGTAGCCTATTCCCTCGGACGCGCTAATGCCATACTGGGCACTGATACTTTTTGCAAAATGGATTTTGATTTCACGCTGTGCCATCTGTGGCAAGCCGCCGATCTGGTTTTGAATTTTAGCGCGTACTGTGGTGTCAATCCGCATGTTCAATTCAGAACCTACGTTACCGACTGATGTGGCGCGTCCGACAAAACCCGGAGGATCAATGGAGTATCGCACGAGATTTCCATCGGAAGTAAATCCACTCCCACTGATCACAATGACATCACCGTCAGTAATGTGATCAGGAGTAATTGAAACAATACGCGGGGACGGAGATACGGTAGTGCGCGGCACGGAGGGAGGGATGGATGTTTGAGCTTGTACGACTTTTTGGGTCAATACCCGATACGCCGCGCGGGAGCGCGGCCCGAAAAACCCCTGTGTCGGCGCCACTCCCATAAGGCTCTGCCATTGAGCCACAGCCCGCATCGTACGGGAGCCGTAATAATCCGTCTCGCGGCCCGGCGATCCTGTGCCGTCCTGTGCGACTGTAAACCCGCTCGCATTCAAAAATTTCTGCAGACAGAGCACTTCGGGACTTTGTACGCCTAAGAAAAGGTCTCGCCCAAACACACACACCGCCGGCGGGGTCTGGGTTTGGGCAAAAGCCGGAAATACGACTCCAACTGCCGTGACGCAGACAAAAATACAGGTCGAAATGCGGCTCATACACTTCATAGAGATATTATACCCCAAAACAAAAGACCGGGGGGATACGAAAATCAGCGGGAGGGGGATTTTGGGGAAAACAGGTGGCTTTATTGCGGAAAAACTGTGATATAATTCGGGAAATGAATACATGGTTGTGGCGATTTCTGCCAACGTCCCGCAAAGCGAGGCTGATTCTCGCTGTTTTGGCGATGGGAGCGGGATTATTGATCCTCAAACTCATCTTCTTCCGGCCCGCAGGCATGCGCGTTCCCATTGATGAAGGCTTGGTGCTCAAACTCCATCAGGAACAACTTGAAAAGCTACGGGA
Organism: uncultured Candidatus Saccharibacteria bacterium; assembly: GCA_964646295.1. GTDB lineage: Bacteria > Patescibacteriota > Minisyncoccia > Sungbacterales > HO2-52-23 > 2-02-FULL-52-23. Next base: position 2,951 of record CAZYED010000002.1, read on the forward strand.
GGATAGTGACGGGGACGGTTTGAAAAACTGGGAAGAGCTTATTTATCAGACCGATGTCGCCAATACCGATACGGACGGAGATGGTACGTCTGACGGAGAGGAGATAAAAATGGATCGGGATCCCGCCCTCAAAGGCCCCAACGATCACTTTGCAACATCCACTCCGATGGACGCGACGATCAAAGACCCGGGGACCAATTACACCCGCGATTTTACCCGCACGTTTCTCCGCGGGCCCGTATCGCAGATCGTCGCGGGAGGAAAAGCCGCCATTGATATCAAAGCGGTAGAGCAGTATGCGGACAAACTCTCCCAGCAATCCGTCCTTGACGATGCGCCCCGATGGACTGCCAAAGACATCGTCATAGACCGCAGTAATTCCAAAAAAATACTGGATGCGTATCTTGAGTCTTACACGAATGTATTTGATGCGCTAAACGGCAGAGGCGAAAACGAGGTAGACGTCATAGTCCGCGCCTTAAACATGCAGGATTATACGCCGCTCGCCGACATCGCCGATTATCCTGCCGAATACCAACGCGCGATCAATAAGCTCCGCGCTCTGCGCGTGCCGGAACGTCTGGCCGACTCGCATCTTACCGCACTCAACACACTCTCTCAATTCAAACGCTCCACAGAACTCATGCTGAAACTTGAAACAGACCCCCTGCTTGCGATCTTGGCGCTCCGAGAGCGGGTAACCGTATCCGATCAATTTAATAAATTCCTTGCGCAATTCGGCGGAGAGATAGCGATTGAAGTCAGCCGGACGCAATAACCCGCATGAGTAAAGTGTCTATGCAAAAAAGAACCATCTATGCAATGCTCCTTGGGAGCACGGCAGTTATGCAACTTTTTTTGCCGGTCAATTTTGCAATGGCGCAAATTCCCGGCTTGGGCGAGATTGCCGGCAGTACCGCCTGCGGGACTCCCAAGCCTGATGTTCCAAAAGGTCAGGAAGTGCCTGTAAAAGATTCGGATGTCCGCAAAGCGACGGATGCTATCTCATCGGCAAGCAAAGTGACATGCGTCAAAACCTCGCAACAAACTCTTAAAGAATATGTGTTGGACACGCTTGCATATATTGCCGTGCATACGATTCTGCGGGCCATGACCAATATGAGCCTCGGCTGGATACAGGGTACGGACGCGGACTTTGTCCAAAATCTTGAGGATGAATTTACCCGCACCGCGGACGCGGAGGCGGGGATGCTGTTAAACGAGATCACGGGGCTCAATCTTTGCGGCAATATCGGCGCGTTTCTCAAGCTCTCCATCGGGCTCCCTTCCACCCAACGGACATTCCGCCAGCGTATGACATGCACCGCCACGCAGGCCGTAAATAACATTGAGGGATTTTACCGCAATTTCAGCCAGGGTGGTTGGAATGCGTTTTTCAAGATCGCGCTTGAGCCGCAAAACAACGCATACGGCGCGTTTATGCTCACACTCAATGAGCAGGCACGGCGGACCGACAATAAACAGATTTCTCTTCAACAGCGGCTTTTGGAGGGCAGTGGATTTCTTGGTTTTTCCGTACCGCGCAAAGCAAACTGCCAGCGCGTCTCGGGAGAAGATGCCGCCATACTACAAGAACAACTGCGCGTGCAACAACAAGTATTTGGTAAGGAAAACAAACCGGAACAAAGCATAGAAACCGACACCGCAGATCCCGAAAATCCGACATTTTCATTTTGTGATGTCACGTATGACACCAAGACTCCGGGTTCGCTTTTTTCGGCAGCGCTTCCCGAAGCGGTATTTTCCGATATGCGCCGCGCCCAGATCGCGGATGAAATAAACGAGAGCATCGCGCAGATCGTCATGGCGCTTCTCAACAAAGTCATTGAGGCAAGCTCGGGATCGGGACAAGGCATCTTGGGATCACGCGAGGTAAGACAGATGCCGCCAGTCACGCCAGCAGACGCAGGCTTCACCCCGACGTATCTCACCAATAAAATAGAGGATGGAGTATTGCGCCTGCAGACGGCGCAGGAGCGGCTTGATGCCAGAATCCAGGGTCTTGACGCACAAATTGACACTCTTAACAATCAGATCATATTTATCCAAAATCAAATCAATGGTTTCCAAAAGGCATGTACTGATGCTGATCCTCTTACGATATGTGATGAAGAGACTGCCAATACGATCTCTAGGCTCCAGGACACTGTCAATAACGCACAAGCGCAAAAAATACCGCTCATCGCAGAGCTCACCCGCAAGCTTTCACTCCTCCAGCGCGCAGATCAGGATATCAGGAGTATCTTTGACCTGCGCGCCCAGATCGTAGCTACGTCAAACATAGATCAGATCCAAGTCCTTGATACGCGCCTCGGCAACGTGTTAAGCGATGCGGAAGCCATCATCACAGAGGGAGAAGGCGCGCCTCCGGGACTCGCCGGAGCAGATCCCAACAGCAATATCGTAAGCTCGGCGAGCCGCGCCCAACAGCACGCGGGCTCGGTGATCGCTTGGCTTGAAAGGAAAATCGGAGATCCGATATACGCGGGCCAAAAAGCCCAACTGGAAAGCGCGCGTGACGCATTGGTAAGACTCCGCGATGAGATCGGCACCATGCGCACCGATTTCCTTACCGCCGTCTCAAGCGGGAGCGGAGTTACGCAGACACTTGGCAGGCTTACTGATAAAATCAACGAAATCAATACGACCGCGACGGGAGATTATGACCGCTTCAGAGCGCTATAAAATAGACAAATGAACCGCCTCCGGCATAAAAAAATCTGGCAAGTACTCTCAATCCTCGCATGCGCAGGGATGTTGTGGGCTGTCCAATCTCACCCGGTGTGGGCCGCGAGTGGCCTGGCAGGTGGCACGGGTAGTGCTATCAAGTGGATGGCAGATAGCCTTGGAGCTGGCGCAATTTTCTATTTCGGACTCTACGTACTGATGGGTGTGCTGAGTTATCTACTCGGTCTCGTCGGAGGCATTCTGGACTATGTATTTCTCATGAATACGTATGTCAATCCGGGGCAGATATATATCGTCCAACAAGGATGGCTCATTTTGCGCGACCTTGCCAACGGGATATTCATCCTGCTTCTCCTTTGGATTGCGATCACAATTATTTTTAATCTTGATCAATACGGCGGGAAGCGATTTCTTGTGCGCATCATTATGGTAGCGCTCCTGATCAACTTCAGCCTTGCGATGGTATCTACCGTATTTGCCTTGGGCAATAAACTTGCCGAACCCTTTGCGACAGCAATGAAGGTGTTGGAGCCTTGCACGGAAAGTACCAACGCAAGCGGACAAGCAACGAGAACATGTCCTCCTCCAAAGACGACGCTTTCAAAGGTCATTATCGCAAATTCCCAAGTTCATGAAGTTACTAAAATATTCACAGACGTAGGCGCGCTCAATGCATTTAAACAGGAGGCCGCCCAAGCTTCTCAGCCGCAAATCATCCCTAACAGCGGTGCCACTCCAATCACGACATCACCTTTTCGGTCCATAGCGCATTATCTTGGCGCACCTCAACCTGCACAAGCCGTGGGCGTATCAACTGCAGGTAAGGCATGTCTCGGTGTCGGGCTCGCCGGTGCAGTAGTGAGCGGAGGTACCTCTGCAGTCGTAGGAGCCGCCTGCGCACTTGTGGCGGAAATCGGAATTCCTTTGGTAACCGCATGGTTTTTCTCAAGTACAGACATCCCCGCGCAATTGATACAGACCGTTTTGAATCTTGTGGTGGCCGATGCTTTCCTTGTCCTCACCCTACTTGGTATACTTTCCGCCGCTATTATTCTTTTGCTTCGTCTTGTAGCTATGGCGTTTCTTGGCGTCTTCGCGCCAGTGGCGTTTCTTGGTATCGCCTTTCCAAAATTCGGAGACAAAATATGGTCTTCATGGATTGACAATCTTTTCCGATGGGCATTCACGGCGCCCATCTTCTATTTCCTGCTGTATCTGGCGCTCCTTATGCTTGAATCCAACGCGGGAGGCGTGGGGGCATCGCAAGCAGTGCCTTTCGCCGCCAACTTTTTCAAAATCCTCAATCTCGTCCTCTTCCTCGTATTCCTCTGGGCCGCCGTGTACATGACGCGCAAGACCGCGGGGCATTTTGCAGATGTCGCGCTGAATCTCGGCCGCAAGGCCGCAGGATTCGGCCTCGGAGTCGCCACCGGCTTTGCCGCACGCGGCATCGGCAAAGCGGCGTTACGCCTGGGACAACCCGGAGGGGCGCTTGAGAGAACTATGGGCGCCATCGGGAGAACTCCGTTGTCACTTGCGCTTGGCCGCAGAACTGAAAAGTACATTCAGGCAGAGCGCGAACGCGCAAAGAAACGCGAGGATCAATTTAAAGGCGGCAGTGAGCAATATCTTGCCGCACAACTACGAAGCAGTTCATCCGCTGAAGACGTAACTGCCATTGCACGCGTAGCTGTCAAAGAAAAGAAATGGGGTGTGCTCAAAGGACAAGAAGACCGCGTTATTAAGCTTGCCACCCGCTTGGGCTTGCAAGAAGATGTCTTGAAGGCCGCACCACATCTCGCCACCGCAAAGAATGTTACGGGCCTTCCTGCTGGTTCAACTGACACACAAGCAATCGCCAAAGTTGTGGAGCGTATGAATCAGGAGGAAAAACTTAATATGAGCAAAGATGCTCATGCCAATACTGATGTGCTTGATGCGCTCTGGAGAACATCTCACAACAATGATCTTGAACAGATCGGTCTAAAAAATAAAGATCTCCAAGCGGCGATGTTTAATAGACTTAATACTATGAACGCGGCCGATCTTAGCAAGTACCGAGGAGGCCTCACGTCCACACAAGACAACAATCTAAACCAATACTTCACTGGTGCTCTTGCAAACGGCACGGGGACGCCTTGGAGACCGCAGCATTGGCAGGCAAGCTCCCGACCTACGGCGCCGGCGGGTAGTCCCTTTACAGTTGCTCCAACTCATACCGGAAGCGTAGCGTTTGGAAGCTCTTATCCGCGCTCGCTGTCAGTGGGAGGCGGAAGCGGTACATACACATGGCGCGTAAGTGGTGGAACGCCGCCTCCGGGTATCACATTGGACCCAGCCGGCGGATTTGTCGGTACCGCAACCGGGCCACGCGGAAATACCTATCCATTTCAGGCAGAAGTTGATGACGGTGCAGGTAATATAGGTGTTACCAACGTGACTATCACCGTCACATAGCTTGACATCGTAGATCTGTTCTGGTACGAATTCGGGAAGCTTGCAAACTGATCCCATAGATGTTCTCGGAAACAATAGGAGGTTCGGATGGCTGAATGTACCCTTTGCCACGGACGAGGGATTAGGGGCTCTGCTTTGCACCGTGGAGATATTGGCTGGAGTCAGCCATGTGCTCATTGCGCGGGTACTGGCATAGAACCCATATCAACGCCCTCAACTCAAAATAAAGGAGAATGCTTTATCGCTTCTGCCGTCTACGGCGAGGATGCGTCTGAAGTCGCAATCTTGCGGAGATATCGGGATGAAATTCTGTCCCGATCTTCCGCAGGTAAACGCTTCATAGGGCTGTACTATCGGGTTGGGCCTCATATCGCCTCGTATATCAGCTCACGCCAAAACGTGAAGCTCGCGCTCAAAGCCGTACTGCGAGTGATCGTGACTGTCGTTGAGCGGCGTCTCCAAAAACAACGCAGTTCGTAATCCACACAACCTTAGTTATACGCCCCGGTTCAGGACACCGGGGCTTCCTTGTGTATAATTTCGTATAATTTTGGCAGGTTTTCATGATATGATAGGCGTATGGTCAAAACCTACGGGCGGGCGGTTCTGACGATGAAAGCCGAAACAAAAAATCGCCGCGGGATGGACGGTTCCTTGACGCATCATAGGGGACTGCTGTCAGGATTTGCGGGATTTGGGATGATAAAACAGTACGATCGCAAACATGATCGCGAACGCGACCCCGGTAAAGATGTAGAAGGCGATATCACTCATAACTATTGAAATTATCTATCTTTTTTTGATGTTCATTACCACGACGAAAAGAACAGTTACGACGGCTCCTATAATAAGGTATGCTATAAGAAGCTGATTCATAAATGATTATCGCGTGATACCAATACTTATGAATAGACACAGTACGGCGAGAATGAAACCTCCCATAAAAGTGATGAGCGGGACTGGACCCGATGCGCTTGGTACAAAAAAACCGAGCACCGTGGACGCGAAAAGTATTTTTGATATATCGGACAGGTACGACGAGAGAATGCCGACCTGCTCTTTACTCAACTCCATGTTGGTATCCTATCAAAAGCATATTAATTTCGTCAATTGAACATTATGTCTGTCCATACCAAACAGGAACGCGACGAGCGCTATGAGCGGCTTCCTCAAGTGCTCAAGGAAGCTCTCTTTAGCGCCGACATCGCGGAGAAAATGTTCGCGCTGGGGAAAAAATACGGTCTCACTATGGAAAAAATCGGCTTTATGTCCGAGGAAGCCGGATTTGTAGTGCTAGGTCTCACGCCACCGCGGGCGTTTACTGCGGCACTTGCGGAACGGCTGGGGATCCCCGCGGACGCGGCCGAGAAAATCGCGCTTGAAATCAGTCATGAGATATTTTTCCCACTGCGGGAGGCGCTCAAGCAGACGCATCAGATAGACGTGGGAGAGGGAGCAGTGGTGAGCGAGGAATCAAGAAGTAAGAGGCAAGAATTAGGGAAACCTGTCGCAACTTCTCCGACTCCAGTGCCACAGCCGGTGCCTGCTCCAGTACCGTCCCCGATGCCGCAGGCGTCAAAATCAATACCGACCCCGCCTACTCCCGCGTCACCGCCTCCGCCGCAGACGCCAAAACCAATATTACCGTCTCCGACGATTCTTTCATCAGAGGTCAAACCCGCTCCGATGCCGGCCTCTCCGCCCAAACCCGAGCCTGCCAAGACACAGGACGCGCCCGTAGCGCAGAAACCCGCGACGAATCCGGAAAAGGTTCGCGTAATCGCAGAGCATCTTGAAAAAGAGATTGCGCCGATCATCAGCACGATCCGCAATGGCGGACCCGCGGGATTTCTCTCGCGCGAAGAGACGGAAAAACTGGTCGCGGAGAAACAAGCGGAAGAAACTGGAATTAAGAAGCAAGAATCAAGAATTATGGGTGGAGGAAATGCCCCCATATCAACACTCATCAAACCCTTAGAGTCCATATTATCTTCTCCTCCTCCGATCCCGCCCATAGAGGAGATCAAGATCGCGCCACCGCCTCTACCCCAGCAAAAAAATTCCATTGATCTTCGCGGCTCGGCTCACCCTTCCGCCGCGCCTCCTCCGCCGCCCCTTCCCCCGCCGACCAATCCTAAAATCCCCCATATTGATTTGCGCGCCGCCCCGATCCGCCCACCGACAGAGACAAAGGAGCCGCCGCAGGCTTCAGCGCCAGTTCCCGAAAAAACAAAGCCGTATCAGGGGTACGATCCGTACCGCGAGCCGATTGAATAGATAGTGACAAGAGACATGCAACATGGAACAGGAAACAAAAGATAACCTACATACTAAAACTCAGGATGCGACTGGATATAAAAGACTTGTGGTCTATCAAAAGGCGTACATGCTATCACTCAATATTTATCATACGACTCGGTCGTTCCCCAAAGAGGAATTGTTTGGACTTACTTCGCAAATGCGTAGATGCGCGGTGTCAGTAGCGGCGAATATTGTAGAGGGCTATGGACGAAGAACCTCCGCAGATAAGTTGCAGTTCTATTTCATTTCACGAGGTTCCTTGAATGAGTTAGAATACCACATTGATCTTGCGCATGATCTTAATTACTTGCCTCTGCAAGAGCGCCGAAAGTTACAGGAATTGCGCGGAGATGTCGGTCGTTTACTCAATGGCTTTATGAGAACAGTATCATGACAGGTCTCTTGTCTCTTGTCGCTTGTCACTCGTAATATGCATCAATTTCAGGTTCCGCAATTTATTACCATAGAAGACAAAGTGATCGGCCCGTTTACGATCAAGCAGTTTCTGTATGTCCTGGCAGGCGTCGTCATCATCGGCTTCACCTTTTACTTTTTCAAGATGTTTGTCGTGATACCGGTGGCGGTGGTCGTGGGATCGCTCATGGGCGCACTCGCATTTCTCAAGGTGAATGAACAGCCGTTTCCCACGATCATGAAAAACGCCATCTTCTATACCATCCGCCCGCGCCTGTATGTCTGGCGGCAGGAAAAGGTCAAGAAATCGCCCGCAGATGCAGAGACAAAAAAGCCCGGGGCCACGGTGCAGGCGATCCCGAAACTGTCCGAGTCAAAACTCACCGATCTTGCATGGAGCCTGGATATTAAAGAAAAATTAAGAGAGTAACCAGCGACAAGAGACATGAAACAAAGAAATAATGGATTTCATAACACCGTAAGTTCTTGTCTCTTGTCGCCTATCGCTTGTCGCTAAGGTATGCCTGCTTCCGCGCCCGCACAACAATTTGTCGCAATAGATTCCATCCGCGAAGACACCATCATCTTAAAAGATGGGGGTCTGCGGGTGATTCTCATGTGCTCGTCATTTAATTTTGCTCTCAAATCAAGCGACGAGCAGGATGCAGTCATTTTCCAATACCAGAATTTCCTCAACGCGCTGGATTTCCCGCTCCAATTCGTCATTCACTCACGCCGTCTCAACATAGAGCCGTATCTGGAGTCGCTCGCGGAGCGCCAAAAAGAAGAGCCCGCCGAGCTTCTGAAAATCCAAATTGCGGAGTACATTGAATTCATCAAGACGTTTGTCGCCGCGACCAACATCATGTCAAAATCATTCTTTGTCGTGGTGCCCTTTACGCCCGTCACGATGGGGGACGCGGGGATCGTCCAGAAAGCTTTGTCTACGATCGGTATCGGCAAGGCTCCGGAGGCGCAAGATGCGGATCGCGCCTTTGCAGAGCGCAAACAGCAGTTGTGGCAGAGGGTGGATACGGTCATTGAAGGACTCCAGCGATTCGGCATCAGATCGGCCCCGCTCAATACCGAGGAACTGATTGAGCTTTTTTACGGGCTGTACAATCCGACAGAATTTGAAAAAGCGGTTTCATCAAGCGGGTAACAAGAGACAAGCGACACGAGACAAGAAATCTATAAAATAGTCCATGTCTCTTGTTGCTTATCACTTGTCGCTATATTATGCCTTTCTTCAGCAAAGCAAAAAAAACAGACGAGCAGATCCTTGCGGTATTTCCGGAAGAAGTATATCGCACGGGCGAATTGGCGCTCCACGACATCCTGACGCCGTCGGCTCTGGAGGTAAACCCCACTTTTGTACGCCTCGGGGTAAAATACGCCCGCACGATCTTCGTCTTCTCCTATCCGCGATATCTGAATACCAACTGGTTCAGTCCCGTAATCAACATGGATAAGATTTTTGATATCTCCATGTACGTGCATCCCGTGGATACGGCGGCAATTCTCAAAACTCTGCGCCGCAAAGTGGCGCAGGTGCAGTCGCAGATCTCAATGCGCGAGGACAAAGGACTCGTACGCGATCCGATTCTGGATACCGCATACCGCGATCTGGAAGAACTGCGCGACAAACTCCAGCAGGCGCAGGAGCGGCTCTTTTACTTCGGACTCTATATCACCGTCTACGGCCTTTCGGAGGAGGAGCTCACCCGTGCCGAGACCGATATCAAGTCAACGCTTGAGGCGCGCCTCGTCTACACCAAGCCCGCGCTCTTTCAGCAGGCGGAGGGGTTTGAGACTGTCCTGCCGCTCAATCAGGACAAATTGGGTATCAATACGTATCTCAATTCATCTCCGATCTCCTCGTCATTTCCCTTTGTCTCATTTGATCTCACGTCAAACAAAGGCGTGCTCTACGGCATCAACCGCCACAACAGCGGTCTGATCCTTTTTGACCGCTTCTCCCTACCCAATGCAAATTCCGTGATCTTCGGCACATCGGGCGCCGGAAAAAGCTATCTCGTGAAGCTTGAAGTCCTGCGGTCGCTCATGTGGGGGATAGACGTGATCGTGATTGACCCCGAGCGCGAGTATGAGTATCTGGCGCAGGCGGTCGGCGGCTCCGTGGTCAATATCTCGCTTACATCCAAAAATCACATCAATCCCTTTGATCTCCCAATCCCCTCGGAGGACGAATCGCCTGCGGACGTCTTGCGCTCAAACATCGTCAACCTCATCGGCCTTTTCCGCCTAATGCTCGGAGGACTTTCGCCCGAAGAAGACGCGATGCTGGATCAAGCCATCAGCGAGACATACGCTTCGCGGGATATTACGCCCGAGTCGGACTTCTCCAAGATCACGCCGCCGACGCTCTCGGACCTGGAGCTGGTGCTTGCCTCAACCTCGGGGGGAGAGAATCTTGCCATGCGCCTTAAAAAATACACGACCGGCACATGGGCGGGATTTATCAACCAGCAGACCAATATCCAGATGGCAAACCGTCTCGTCGTATTCTCGGTCCGCGACATGGAAGACGAACTGCGCCCCATCGGTATCTTTATGGTCCTGCGGTATATCTGGAACGCAGTGCGCACCACTATAAAAAAAAGAATCCTAGTAGTGGATGAGGCATGGTGGCTCATCAAAAACGAAGACGGCGCGTCGTTTCTTTTCGGCATCGCCAAGCGCTCGCGCAAATACTATCTCGGCCTCACTACGATCACGCAGGACGTCAGCGACTTTTTGAATTCGCCTTACGGCAAGCCGATCATCACCAACTCCTCACTCCAACTGCTTCTCAAGCAATCGCCCGCGACCATCACCGTCGTCGTGCAGACGTTTAACCTCACCGAAGAAGAGAAGTTTCTGCTCCTGGAGTCTGATCGCGGGGAAGGCATCTTTTTTGCCGGACTCAAACACGCCGCGCTCAAAGTCGTCGCATCCTACACCGAAGACCAGATCATCACTTCAGACCCCGCACAACTTCTTCTGATCAAGCAGGCAAAAGCGGAACATGCGAAGAAGGATGCGTGACTAAGGAAGGATGAATAAGGAATTAGGAGGTATGACATAAAACGGGAAGTATGAATTAGGAATAAGGAATAATGAGTACTTCCTAATTCCTCATTCCTGCTTCATAATTCAATTATGTACAGGGGCAAGCTATTATATCTGTTTTTAATAATCGTCTTCGTCATGGGTGGCGCCCTTTTGGCATCGCCGGTACATGCGCAGTTTAATTCGCCCGTATCACTCTCCTCGTCTCCCTCGTCCCCGGCTCCGCGAAGCGCTTTTACCGTCACCGCATCCACCCCGACATTTGATCGCGAGACCGCCGACTTTGAATGGACAGTAGACGGCAAGACGCGGCCGGAGCTCTCGGGACTCGGCCTGCACCAGATACAGCTTACTGCGGGAGCGGTAGGCTCGGCCACGCGGATATCGGTCACTGTCTCGCCCTCCATCGGGGAAGGCGGCACCGCAACGCTTACCGTCAATCCCTCGGAGCTCACCCTGCTATGGTCTGCCGACACGACCGTGCCCAAATGGTATCGCGGCAAAGCGCTGGCCGTCCCGGGCGCCGGTATCACCGTCTCCGCAGTACCTCGGATCATCCTCGGGAGTACCGAAGTGAACCCCGACACGCTCATTTACCGGTGGCGGATTGACAGCGCGCGTATCGCCTTGTCCGGAGCAGGTAGGCGGATATTTCACTTCACCGCATCCCAAACTCCGGGCGCTACGCATCAGATTGATCTCACCGTAGAGGACATTGACGGCAGAATCCACAAAGAGGGGAGGATACTCATTGAAAACAGCAACACGCCAAAAGTCGCCCTGTATCAGGCATCTCCTCTGGGGGGACCCGAGTTTCGCAGTGCGGGACGCTTTACCGCAAATCCAAGTCTGGTGGATATCATAGCTGAGCCGTTCTTTTTCCCGTCTTCATCCGCGGCGGGACTGATATATTCATGGAGTGCGGACGGTACTGAAACCGGCGCGTCATCCCAAAACCCGCGCTTACTTACCGTCAACGGCAACAACCTTACCAATCAGGGCGTCTCGGTAAATGTCGTCGTCACCGGCACCACGCCTTCATACATGTCGCATACGGCATCCTTTAATCTTTTCATCACGCAGTGATATGAAACGGTCAACTCTACCTCTTCTCATTTCTATCTCCTCGCTTCTACTCGTCTTGGCATCTTCCGCGCACGCACAGATCGGGCTTGATTTTCTCAATCTCCCCGCAGATGCCAAGATCGGCACGATCCTCTCGCGATTTTATGTATTTGGCGTGAGTATGACCGCGATTGCGGCGCTCATTATGTTTACCATCGGGGGAGTGCGGTATATGATTTCAGGAGATCACGATCCGGGGCCTGCGAAAGACCAGATGAAAAACGCGCTCTTTGGCCTCATCTTGGCACTCACGTCATATCTCATTCTCTATACCATCAATCCTGATCTCGTACGAGAAGTAAAGACAACAGAAATTATTGATCTGAAACAGCAACAGCTTGTAAGCCAACAGGCCGGAGAAGGAGAGCGGTGTGGTGGTACCCCTGTCGATCCCCAACATCCGGAGAGCGTGCAATGTGGTGCCGATCTTACCTGCTTTCAAAACCCATTAAGTCTTACGGACTGTAAACCAGCTCTCGGTAATATAACCGGCAACTGTCTAAAATCTTGCCCAGCGAAAGTCCCTCACGGCGGAACCTGTCTCATAGACAACCAATGCGCAAACACAATAGATTTATGCCGTATTAAAACAGCGGAGGGCTGCAAACACGTCAATACAGCAGCTGCCGAGCCGGGAAAATGTCTTGACGTACTATGTAATTAATTTATGAATCTCTCACGCAAAAAACTTTTCATCTACCTCGCTCTTGGGCTTCTTGTCCTCGGCATTGTTGGATTTTTCATCTGGCGATCCATCCGCCCCGCGCCGCCCGCCATTCCGGCAGGAGGGGGGGGTGGCGTTGGTGGAGGTATTATCCAGTATCCCGGCGGCACTCCGCCGGAAGCCGCACCGGGCACTCTCCCGGGCGCTACCTCAACACCCGAATCCCAGGCAGTACCCGGACGCCCTGCCGCGCGCCTCATACGCATTACCGACTTCCCCGTGGTGTCGCCCTCGCTCAATCGCGATGAGACCAAAATACTTTTTTATAAAAAAGACGGCGGGGATCTTTTTTCCGCGGATTTCAATGGCGCAAGCCAGCAAAAGATCTCAAATCTTACCATCCTCGGCCTCATGGAAGCCGTCTGGTCGCCTAGCCGCGACCGCGCCGCGATCCTGTATCTTGACGGTGGTACTGTAAAGTCATTTCTCCACATAGGCACGTCCTCGGTCGCGGTTTTGCCGTCCGATATCACGAGTGCGGCATGGTCGCCTGACGGCAGATCGCTTGCATACACGCGGCGCGAGGGAGATTTGCTCGCGCTCTCCATCGCGGATTCGGGCGGCAGAGCGCCGCGGACGGTTCTCCGCGTCCCCGTGCCTGATGCGCGTATCGCATGGGCGGATGCCGACCGCATTACGTTTATCACGCCCGCTTCGGGGCTCGCGGAGGGATATATCTTTTCGCATTCCCGCAGAGCAGGGACGTTTCAGAGGATCATAGGGCCGACATTCGGACTTATGGCAACATGGTCTCCTTTCGGCGCACGCGCGGTGCTGTCATCTACCGCGCAGGGGGGCGTGGGTATGACGACAAAAGTGCTGAACCCGCACGATCCTGACAGGAAAGATCAGCTCCAGCTTGATATTGTAACCTTTGCTGAAAAATGCATGTTTGGCGGCGTACAGGAGCTTTGGTGCGCGGAGCCGCGATCGCTTGAGAGTATGTCGCCCCTACCCGATCTTTACCTCACGGGCGAATACAATTCCTCGGATCGGATCGTACGGATTGATCTTACAAAAAACGCCACAGAGGACATCCTCAATCAAGACAATTTTGATGCCGTCAATCTGACGCTCACCAAAGATAAAAGCTACCTGTTCTTCGTAAACAGGCATGACGGCACACTGTGGAGTTTGAAGCTTAAATAAGAATCAAGAATAAAGAAGTAAGGATCAAGAAGTAAGGATTTTTAAGCCAATAAACATCCCATTCTCTCCCTTGATTCTTACTTCTTGACTCTTGCTTCTCGTCAAACGAACGGCTTGATGATGACTTTGCGTTCGGGCTCAATGCCGCTTGATTCGGTCGTGATGTCGGGATATTCCTCCAAAAGCAGGTGGACGATCCTGCGCTCAAATGACGTCATCGGTCGCAACGGTACGG
>CAZYED010000002.1:17146-19786 GCA_964646295.1 uncultured Candidatus Saccharibacteria bacterium
GCCGTAGAGACGCACTTCCTTGGCGGCTGATTTCACGTCCTGCTTCAGGTCTTCCAGCCGCCTCATGCGGTACTCATTGATATCAAGCGTAAAATGCGCATCGGCGCCGTGCTTTTTCTGGACGATTTTGCGGAGAATATGCTCCAGCGCCGCAAGATTGGCTCCGCGCTCGCCGATGAGCATGCGCGCGTCTCCGCGCACCCGCACCGAGACGCGGTTGGTAGCGCCCTGATGCGCGGTGATCTCCTCCACTTCATCTCCGCATCCCATGCGCTCAAGCATAGTCCGTACTTCAGTTATGATGCTTTCTGTTTCCATAGTACTTGTCTGTGTATCTGTCTGTGCAAAATGAGTTGCTCAAGAATACCAAAAATATTCATGGCTGTCCAGTAAAGAGTGAGCGCCGCAGGAAGCGAGTACGACCAAAAAAGAATGATCAGCGGGAAAAAATATGTCGTCTGCCACTGCAAAGCTTTTGCAAAATCGCCGCCCTGCGCGCCGTCGGGAGATACCGGAGGAGCGGCGAGCTTTGTCTGCGCGTACTGGGTGACTGCGGCGACCACGCCAAGATAGATACTGCCTTTTGTAAGGTCTAAAATCCCAAAACTTGTCGTCGCAAGAGTCCCTGGATTGGTCACAAAAGAGTAGAGGTACGAGAGCGAGCCCGCATCAAGCCCGGTACGGAATACCTGAAAGAGCGCAATCAGAATAGGCAGTTGAAGAAGCAGGATGAGACACCCGGAAAACGGATTTACCTTATGGGTCGCATACAGCTCCATCATGGCTTTACCCTGAGCTTCTTTGTCTTTTTTGAAGCGTTCCTGGATTTTTTTGATCTTGGGCTGGAGGACGGCAAGCTCACGTTGGGAGCGTTGGGCTTTGTACAAAAACGGCGAGAGTAGGAGCCGGATGACAATAGTGAGCGCTATGATCGCGAGTCCAAGATCGTGCCCTGGTATGACATTATAAAAAAATATCAGGCCGTTATAGAGTGGCTGCCAGAGTATTGTCGTGTATGTGGTGGTTAATATGCCCATAAGTAATGTAATATCCGTCAGAACACTGAAGGGTTTAGATGAATCAAGAATTAAGAATCAAGGAGATCGCGAGCCGTCCTTAATTCATAATTCATGCTTCTTGATTCTTTATGGGATCATATCCTCCGCGGTGCCACGGATGACATCGCATGATCCTCCCTGATGAGACCATAAGGCCGCGCAGAAGTCCATATTGACGGACAGCGTCACGGGCGTACTCTGAACACGAAGGAACGAAACGGCACCCTGCAAAAAGTAATCCCTGCGGCACAATTCCTTTTATGATCGTCCCGAAGACTCCGTGTTGCGGAGAAAGCACCGCACGATAGCACGCAATCAGAAATACGGCGCCCTCTTGAGCCGCATGTCCCGAATATACTTTAGATACGCGCAAGAATTTCCTGAAGTCCCGCATAAAAATCCGCGCGGGTAGCGCCCGCAGCTCCTTTTTTTACCGTAATCGCGATGTCGACTCTCGGCATGCTCGTAATCCTGCGCCGGATATACTCGCGGGCGCGCCTGCGCAGGCGATTGCGCACGACTGCCCGTTTATCCACGCTCTTCGGCACCACAAAAACAAATCGGCTCGGCCCTGTGTCAGACGCGACGCGCGTACGCACCGCGATCTGAAAGAAGGGGGAGTGGAAACGCCGTCCCCGTGTGAAGAGAAGATCAAGCTCTTTCCCACGACCGAGACGATGAGCACGTATCATCCGGAGATGGTGAGACGCTTTCTACCCTTTGCCCGCCGGCGCCGGAGTACGCGCCGCCCCGTCGTCGTGCCGGTGCGGCTACGGAAACCATGCGAGCGGCTTCGTTTTCTTTTGGAAGGCTGGTAAGTGACGGACATAATAGATGGATGGAGTAATTTTGGTAATACACAAGTAATCAACACCCTTTCCACATATCAAGGTGATGTTCAGCTTGTAGGGGTAGTGTATAATAAAGGCCACTCAAGGTAAAGCCCGCGCGATTTTATCAAAAATCGCGGTACCAACTAAAGCACATCACTATTTATGGATCAGCACGCGTTGTGGCAGATAGTGTTGGCGAAGATTGAACCTACTCTTTCGCGTCCCAGTTTCCTTACATGGTTCCACGACACCGGAATCGCTCATGTGGAAGACGGGGTTGCCACAGTTTCCGTACCCAACGGCTTCATGCGCGAATGGCTCCAGAATAAATATCACAAAGCGATCCTCCATGCGCTACGCGAAGCCAACTCGGACATAAAGGACGTGTCATATGTTATCGGACAGATGGAAACCGCGTCTCTTGGTTCAGCCTTAAAAGATCGCATTGCACGCCGCAAACGCGCATTAGCGCCATCGCTTGGCGAGGACATGTCCATTCGCGAGCTCTCGGTCAATCCGGAGACAAGTCTCAACCCTCGCTATACGTTTTCCAATTTTGTCGTAGGCTCTTTTAATGAGCTTGCCAATGCGGCCGCGCAATCGGTCGTCAAAAACCCCGGCACCACGTATAACCCGCTCTTTATCTATGGCGGCGTGGGGTTGGGAAAGACGCACCTCATCCAGGCGATCGGCAATGAGCTGATCGCGCGCTCGCCCAACGTCAAAGTGCGCTATGCGCCAAGCGAGAA
>CAZYED010000002.1:19796-35393 GCA_964646295.1 uncultured Candidatus Saccharibacteria bacterium
GAGATCCTGGACGCCCTGCGCAATCAGTCCATGAACGCCCTAAAAGAGAAATACCGCTCGGTTGATCTCCTGATCATGGATGACATCCAGTTTATCGCCCGCACCGAAAAGATGCAGGAGGAGTTTTTCCATACGTTTAACGCGCTCTATGAGCGCAATAAGCAGATCATCATATCTTCGGACCGTCCCCCACAGGCGATTGCGACTCTGGAGGCGCGCCTGCGCTCGCGGTTTGAGGGTGGCATGATCGCTGATGTCGGCCTGCCGGATTTTGAGACGCGGCTTACCATTCTCAAAGCAAAAGCGGAGACCAAGGAAATAGTGATGGGGGATGACGTGCTTAAATACGTCGCGGAAAACATAAAGAACAACATCCGTGAGCTTGAAGGCGCGCTCAATCAGCTCGTCATGGCAGGCAAGCTTTCATCCGCCCCTATCACCGTGGATACCGCAAAGAAGGTCATTGCAACCTACGCCGCCGCTCCCAAAAAATTCCTCTCCCCAAAAAAAATCATCCGCGCCGTCTCGGAGTTCTATGATATTACCGAAAAAGAGCTTATGCACCAGTCGCG
Source organism: uncultured Candidatus Saccharibacteria bacterium (assembly GCA_964646295.1). Taxonomy (GTDB): domain Bacteria; phylum Patescibacteriota; class Minisyncoccia; order Sungbacterales; family HO2-52-23; genus 2-02-FULL-52-23. The sequence continues at coordinate 20,369 of CAZYED010000002.1, forward strand.
CAAAAAGGACGTCGTACGTCCGCGGCAGATCGCGATGTATCTTATGCGCGAACATCTGAAAAATTCTTATCCCTCCATCGGAGAAAAATTCGGCGGACGCGACCACACCACCGTGATCCACTCCTGTGAAAAAGTTGGGCAAGACCTGCTGACAAACCCTGAACTTGTTGAGGAATTAAAAGCGATTAGAGAGCGGATATTCATGAACTGACATTATTCTCCAAATGTTTTCCAAGAGTATTCCCCAACACTTTCCCCACTTTCCTCTCCATGATTCAACAGCTTCCGAGGTGTAAAAATAAATCATAGATAAGCCGCACTACGCACTTATCAACAATTTATTATCAGTATTTTCAGCGCCCTAATAATAACTATAATATATATTTCTATAGATTTATTACTATTATTATGAAATTCTCTTGCGCGACATCAGACTTTGCCCGCGCCGCAGGAATCGCCGAGCGGTTTTGTGGCAAAAATATAGCGCTCCCAGTGCTTGCGCAGGTGCTTATTGAAGCTGATGGAGATCTGGTCTCAGTGACCGGGACCAACCTTGAGCATGCGGTCGTATGGCGCGTGCCGGCGCGCGTGTCGCGGAAAGGGCGAGTGTGCGTGCCCGCGCGTACTCTTTCGTCCCTTCTCCAGTCATTTGGGGATCAGGAAGTACGGGTGGAGGAGGAGAATGGGAGCCTACGGCTTGCGGTAAAAGAGCGCGACGGCAAGGTAAACGGGATGTCCGCCGATGAATTTCCTCTGGTTCCTACAGTTAAAAAAATGCAGAGTTTTACGGTGAATGCGGGGATACTCTCCCAAAATCTTGCGCGTATCCTGCCCGCGGTATCCACATCGGAGTTTAAGCCGGAGCTTACCGGTGTGAGCCTGCGTGCGGATGCGGACACCATGACGCTCGCCGCGACCGATACGTTTAGGCTCGGCGAATGCGGCATCACGGACAAGTCTCTGGGCTCCAAGGAAGCCGTGTCCTGCATCATACCAGAGCGTACTGCGACTGAACTGATGCGCATATTGGACGGCCAGACAGGCAAGGTCACAGTGTCTCTTGGCGAAAATCAGCTTTTGGTGGAGTGTGATGACGGCAAGATCATCTCACGCCTGATTGAAGGCAATTTCCCCGATTACCGCGCGATCATTCCGGCGCAATTTTCCACATCGGCGTATGTGAAGAAGAATGATTTTCTCGCGGCTATCCGCTCGGCGAGCATATTCGCGTCAAAACTTCAGGAAGTGACTTTACGATTCTCGCCCGCGGGTCTTGAGATCGCCGCATCCAATCCCGATGTCGGCGAGTATCGGACGACATGCCAAGCCGCCCTGACGGGTAAAGAAATATCCATGAGCTTTAACTGGCGGTATATCATGGACGGCATCCAGGCGCTTGACGACGAGGAGATATTTTTCGGATGCAATAAAGAATCGTCCCCGGCGCTCATGCGCAATAAATCTCATCAGGCATACACATACGTCGTGATGCCGATACGGCTTACTTAAACAGCGACAAGGGACAAGAAACATGAGACAAGACTCATTTTTATCTCCATGTTGCATGTCGCGTGTCACCTGTCGCTTAGTATATTGATCACTCGCTCCGCACTCGTCCGGTTGCCTACCGCGTCATACGCGCTGATTTTGAGTGTGTGGGCGCCTGTACCCAACGGCGTGTCCAGAGGGAACGAGACACTAAACGACACGAAGGGCGCCGTGCGCGCCGCGACCATGACGCCGTCCGCAAAGAGCGATACTTCACGGAGAGGAAATGATCCGAGGACCTGCACTATAACATCGGAAAGCGAGGGAAGTGATATTGCATCCGGCGCGGGATTTACAAAAGAAATGCGGGGTGCTGTATTTTCATTGTGAAGCGTATCATACTCCACGGGTGGCACCGCAAGCGGACTGCCGTGCTCTCCGAGCCATCGGTCAATACCGGCCTGCCAGTTGGCATACTGCAAATCAGAGCCGGGATTTGCCGGAGGGTTACCCAAGGGATCATCTTTTCGTATGAGCGCCAAAATGGATGACGCCGCGCCAAAACTCACCTCCTCTATGAGATCGGAAGGCGTCGCGTCGGTCGCAAGCTTGCGTGAGATTTTGTCTATCTTGACGGTGGGGCCGGAGCGATACTGTCCGCGGAAAATCGGCTTTGTGTCCGCGTTCATGTTTTTTTCCGGAGGCGTGAATGATTCGGGCGGATGCGAGCTGAGCGCTGTCTCCATGTATTTATGCCAGATGGGTCCTGCGACCATCACGGAGAGCCCCTTCTGATTCATGGGGCTGTTGTCGTTGTTGCCGACCCAGACACCCGTGACGACAGACGGCGTGTAGCCGATAGTCCATGCATCGCGGTAGTCCTGCGTCGTACCGGTTTTTGCCGCCACATCGCGTCCCGGGAAGAAGAGCGAGCTTTGCGGCGCAAACATCGGCACGCGGGCATCGTTATCCGAAAGCACATCATTGACCATACGCGCAATTTCGGTATCCAGGACAGGTATGGGCGCTTCTTCCTTTTTTTCTTCCAGGACGATGCCTTTATTGGTTTCCACACGCAGTACCGCTTCCGGAGCGTGCCTGACGCCGTCAGCCGCAAATACGCCGAATGCCGATGTGATATCAAGCAGGGTCACCTCCGCACCTCCCAAGACGAGCGACAGTCCATAGCGGTCGGGGTCCCGCAGAGTCGTGATGCCCATGTCCTGCGCTGTCGTAATCGCGTCTTTGGTGCCCGCCAGATACAGCAGTTTTACCGCAGGGACGTTGAGCGACTGCGCGATGGCTTGCCGCAGGCTCACCGGCCCGCGGAACTGTCCGTCATAATCCTGCGGGTGGTAGCAGTTTTTGGGATCGCTGATGGCAGGCCCGGGCGAGCCGTCGGCATTGCATGACGTATTAAACTCCGTAAACACGTCAAAGAGGACGGTCTCGGGCGTGTATCCTTTTTTGAAAGCCGTCGCATAGACAAAAGGCTTGAACGCGGATCCCGGCTGGCGCTCGCGGGTCGCGATATTTACATACGGATCAAAGGCGCACGAGACGCCGGGCTTGCATCCTGCGGGAATCGGCTCCGCGAGGTAATCGCGCGATCCCACCATAGAGATGATATCGCCGGTGCGCGGGTCTATGGAGACAAGCGCTGCGTTGGACGCTTTGACGAGTTTGTCATTGCCCTCTGCTCCCTCGCGGACTATTTTCTCCGCTTCTTCCTGCAGTTTCCAATCAAGCGTCGTGATCACTTTGAGCCCTCCGCGCTCCACAAAATCCTCGCCGTATTCTTTGTTCAGATAGTCGCGGACATACTGGACGAAGTGCGGCGCGCGGATCGCTTCATGCGGCAGGGCAAAAGAAAGCGTCTCGGCTTTGGCCTTGTCTGCAGTCTCGCGCGTTATAAAGTTTGCTTCCGCCATGCGGTCCAGCACCCAGTCTTTGCGTTTGAGCAGATCGTCTTTATGAGATCCGTACGGGGAATAATAGCTTGGGGCGCGGGGGAGAGACGCGATGGTCGCGGCTTCAGCCAAGGTGAGGTCCGCAGGCTTTTTGGCAAAATACATATCCGCCGCGGCCGAGATGCCGTAGGCATTAGATCCGTAGGGGATTTGATTCAAATAAAATCCGAAAATCTCGTCTTTGCTATACTGCCGCTCAAGCAGGAGCGCCAGTATCTGTTCGCGTACTTTGCGCTGGATAGTCTTCTCGGGCCCCAGGATTGAGTTTTTGACAAACTGTTGGGTGATCGTGGAGCCGCCCTGCGAGAAATTGCCGCGCGAGATATTGGTAACAATCGCGCGCGCGATCCCGCGCCAGTCAATACCCGCATGACTATAGAAATTGATGTCTTCGGCGACGAGTGTTGCCTGCTTGACCGATGCGGGGATGTCCTCAAACGGGATGACCGTGCGGCGCTGGTCTCCATGGATCTCGTAGAGCAATACTTCGCCGGTGCGGTCGTAGATGCGCGTGGATTCGCTTACCGTGCGCTCCGAAAGCCGCGAAGGATTCGGCAGATCCCGCACGAGCGCGTACACGCTTACAGCTCCTCCGATGAGGAGGAGAATGAGTAGTCCAACGGCAAAAAACCACAGCCGCTGGGCAGGCTTGCGCCCTCGCCGGATGTTATACTTCATGCGCACGATTAACGTTTATGCGATCGGTTCTGAAGCGTCGGATATACGACGATCGCGATCGCAAGAAGGAGAAGTCCTGCCGCAACATAAAATAATGCAAGCTGATTCATATTTATCCCAGTACAACCAATGTCCGTACCGTATCACATTTTTGGGTAGTCGTCAATTTTATGCTGTGCCTGCGTAGATTGACATAACTATATCGGATAGTACTATAGGCCTATAGTATGCATTTCACCGCATCCCGTCTGAAAATCATTTCCGATATTGTCCGCGATATCGCTCAAGTATTTTTTGCGTCTGCATTTGTCGTGCCGATCGTAAACGGAGAGGCAAAACTGTTCTTTATCATTGGAGGACTATTATTATCTTTAGCGTTTTGGTACTGGAGCATCGCGCTTATTCGCGAATGATCATTAGATAATCTTCAAGCTAAATCAAATTATAACAAAACATTTATGTCTGACATTACGCTCGCTATGATAGGTTTCTATATCTTCGGTGCTTTGATGGCGATTGTAGTTGGCCTGCTCGTCATCGCGACCATTAAAGAGAGACAACATCATCGCTGATCAGCGCATTGTAGCTCTTGCGTATTAAAGATTTTTTACCCCCGCATGTGCTAAGGCTTCGCGCTGGAAGCGTTCTACTTCGGCTAGGAGAATATCGCGGAAATCGGGCATATACGTGCGGAAAAAAGCGGCCTTTTCTTCTTCCGATGCCGGCGGTTCTTTTTCAAACAGTCGGAAAAATTCCTCACGCTTATCTTCGGGAAGTTTCTGTTCTATTTTCTCCACGACCGCTTCAAGGATTTTTTCCGACGCCTCGGTGAGAAATTTTTCCTGCTCTTCCGGACTTACAGAGGCAAGCCCGAAAAGCGCGAGAAGATTATGCGACTGATCTTGTCCCAGCATTTGCTTGAACGCCTTTAAGATTTTGAGTCCCCACGAGCCCATTTGCGCCATTGACCAAACATATCTTCAGCGGTTTTGTCGGGTGTGATACCACTGCTTGTGAAATCCAGCCGGAGCAAATGCTTCAGTCCCCATCCGATCGTCTCCACGGCTTTCACCCCGCCTCCAACCCCCGCGCCAAGAGGCGTGCCAAGCGTTTCAGCACCTATCTTTTTACCAACCTCCCTGCGGCGGTGCATATATTCAGCTACTGCTTCTGGGGGTCCTTCAAATGGCATAGTAGCACAATTATACAATTGTAAAAGCCGAGAAGCAAGCGTGGCCTGCTCTCGGCTTTTTTCTGTATCTCCTCTCTAAAAAAGGTACTTTCCCCATACATACCACCATGTATTGTTTAGGGCTAGTTTGAGACGGCCTCCCCCATCTGCCGTAACAAACCATTCTAAAACGGCCCAGGCGATGCAGAACACCACAGCGCCTGCGAGAATCTCCGAGATATGGATACGGAGACCCTCTTTTGTATTCCATGCCGCGCGTGCCCCAAAGGTCACGCTCATCAAGAGCATCAGGAGCGCGCCTATCCTGATGCCGACCATGTACTCATTCTTAGTGAAGTGTTTGAATCCTTCTCCAAGAATGAATCCGGTGACGAATCGCCCCGTCGCGCTCTTGTCTATATTATGAAGGAGCGTCATCTGCGCCTTGCCTTTCACAGGCGACGGTACATTGACGAGTTCAATCCCGAGTCGGCCAACCGGCGTGCTCTTCGGTATCTCTACATAACCAGAAAAGTAGTAACCGGCATCCACTAGAGTGCGAAAATCAAGCACTCCGAAGATTTTTTTGGGCCCGCCCGTAATACTTTCCACCGGAATGACTTTCACGTTGCCGTGAATATCCGTCACGGTGAATTGTAGTTGCGCGAACGGGCGTCCGTATCTGTCAGAGGGACTCATCTGAATCCGTCGCGTGAGATCTCCATCCAGGCCGTATACTACATTGACGGCCTTCCCCTTTATGGTGTTGGGGGAGACGGAGTATCCATGCCCAATAAATCTTATCGTATCACCGCCCTCTACAATGATACTTTCGTAGGGGTCGGGGTAGAACACGCCCTGGTTGAGTTTGAAGTCAATCCAGGTCGCGTTCAACATGAACTGACTTGCGTATCCAAGAAATATCGTTGCGACACCTATTACAATAGACGCCACGAGATAATTCTTCGGCACGACGGTCGGGGTTTTGGTTACGTACCAGTAACCAAAACCGGACAGAGCCACAAGGAGGATTTGGATCTCCATGTGCCTCCAGGCAAACATCGCGATCGGGCCCATGAGGTATGTATTGATGACCATTAGCGGTACAACAAACCCCACAAACCCGATGCCCCACAACACAGCCGCGATTTTATCAATCAGGCGCTCAATCCAATCAGAAACCCGATTGACTGCGTTGCCTGCGGGGCCACTGACAATGATGAGTCCCAGGAGCCATGGCAGGGCGGGCCAGAGATATCCGAGTCCTTTTGCCAGCTCGGACTTCAAAGACCCCCCGAAGACCAAGAACGCCAACAGAACCAACATTATAGTATGGGCGTCAAGTCCTCTCATATCTTCCCTCCTTATTTTTTCGTAAGAATTTTCCACCAGAGAGCTAGTCTGCCGCCGCCCCACGTCAATGCGGTTTTGCCGCCTTTGATGACGTGCGGCTGTGCATGTCCCCAGAGCGCTTGAGTCGCGGACAATGTCCAGTCTCGCGCCCTGCACTGCTGGCACGAGAAGCCGTTCAGGAATTCCACGAGCAAAAGATTGTCCGGGAAGTCCCACGGCGCCTCGTCGTGGCCAGAGCGGTATGCCTGCAGATCATCAGATCCGAAGAAGCGCCCGATAATCACGTCCGCATCCTCTTCGGATGCGAAGTAACTACTTTTGACACCGCGTTCGGTTTGAAACACGAACGGGATGCCATAGAGTAGCATTAGATCATCGTACTGCATTCCGAACTTACGACAGCGCCTGCATACTATGAACCGGGCGACTTTATGCCCGGCACCGAGCAGGCCGCTTCCTTGCGGATCAAATGAGAACACAAAATGCTCACCACACCTACTGCACAAGTCGGCAGTCTGTGGTACAACCTCTGCCCTACACGCGGTGCAAAGCCGTTTGAAAGGCTTTGCAAGCGCGTGGCAGGTCGGACATTGCGTTCTCCCATCCAGCGCAGTTTTACATACTGCGCATTGGCGGGGAATCTTGATTGAAGGTGCGGGACGTGCACCTGCTGTTGCAGGTGCAGTACCGCATCCAGGGCATGAGCCAGTACGAGGCCGTTTTATCCGATGCCCGCAGTCAGGGCAGAATTCCACCACCTGACGCGAACACCCAGGACAAAAACGTGCTGTTGCGGGTACGTCCACGCCACACCCAAAAGGACAAGGGTACGGCTGTTCCCTACGCTGTCTCTCCTCGGCCATACAATCCTCCTAGATGAAGCGGTCAAGTGGTACTTGCGGCTCCGGCCGCACGTAGTTGCGCTCGCGGGTCTGGATACATCCGAAGATGATCACAAACCCAAAGAGTCCACCAAGCCACGGCAACAAGGTCCAAAACCATGCGGAATCCTCATCTCGCATCTCCGCCGCTTTTCCAAGCACGGCATCAGACGCGAAGAGTTTGGTCCGCATGGGCCCGAGTCCAAGCTCTGCCGCTTTTTTCTCAATCGCAGTCAGGTCTTTTTTCGCGGCCTGTTTCTTTTTGCCGATTTCCCCATCGGCGTCCGGTCGGACGATATTCTCGCCGACCCAAGAGAAGATTTTCTTCACGCCTGACGGCTCTTCATCCTCGCCGATCAGAACCTCCGGCGGTTCTTTCTCCTCCGGCTCAGCACCTTTGCTTGTCATGATATCGGCAAGCTTGTTGCGCGCGTAGCCGGTGAGCGAACCACCATGCCCGAGTTTATGAAGCTGCAGATCAATACTTTTTCCCGCAGCGTCCGCCGCTTTCGCAGCTTTGACTTGCAGGGAAAAGAAAGTATTCTTCTGCAACTCTTCCCACGCGCGGATGCGGTAGGACTCGGGTGTCAGAAAAAACGCAAATATTCCGAGTCCCGCAAGGTCTACTACTAATGCGAGGCCGGTGACTACTCGCATCACGCGAATTGCCGTGTGAGGAATTGCTCCCCATCGCGCAAGCCGCAAGGCGAATGTCGCAAGTGCGGCTCCGCCAGCGAGCCAGAAGATAGACCAAAAGCCTATCACACTGTTCCACCAGAGGAGTGTTCCCGCGATAAGCGTGACTAAACCAACAAGAATCTCCATGGATGGTACCTCCGTTGTCGGCATCATAGCCGACTGATCGATTTCAGTTTCAGTCCCTACCTCATGTCTTTCCATGCCGTACGTAATCGCACAGGCGATAGTAAGCATAGGCAGGATTCCAATAACTGTTCCCATGATGGACGACAAACCCACCACAAGTTCAAGAATTTGGACTATCCCTCCGGTAAGACCGAAGAGCGACAGCCCAATAAAGAATTGGACTGCATTCACGATGACGTGGATGCCTGGTGCCCAGAAAAAAAGTCCGACCAAGACAACATCCACAAAGTCAACCGCGATTGCGAGGAGGAATTTTGTCCTCCATGGCAGATGAGCGCCAAAGCGCTCATGCAAAGTTTTTGCCGCTTCTTGCGTCTTTTTGCTGTGCACTTAGCACCTCCTTTGGGGTCCTATATACACTATATTCAGATGTAAAAGGTCGTAACTAAATTATACATCAAAAGTATCTAAAAGTCAACCCCGCCCTTGAACTTCGCATACTGCAGTTTATAACCTGCTATAGATCACGTTTATTTGTTCCTGACCAGATGCCGTAATGTCGCGGTGTGGATGAACAAACAGCGAAGTTCAAGGGCGGGGTCAATATCACAGGTCTGGCCATAAAATATGGCACAGATAAGAAGATGAAATATTCTCAAAGGCAATTTTCTACGGCATCCGAACTCTTTATCCGCGGGGTGGAGGATGTGGTGACGCGCGAGGAGGCGGAGAAGTCTCTGAAATCAGGATGATTTCATTACTGACAAAAAATATTGACGCTACTCATTTTTCACGGTATCATATCATTATGAATGTCGTAATGATTCCCAAAAAACTTGCCCAAAAGGGTGATTTGGTCGTGATCCCGCGTAAGGAGTACGAGGCGTTTACCCAATGGAAGAAAGTAATCAGCATCCGCGCGGGAGAACAGTGGTTTTGGACTCCGGAATGGCAAAAAAAAGAAGCGGAGGCCGATGAAGCGATCCGTAGGGGGAAGGTAAGTGATGCTTTTTCAAACCACAAAGAGTTGCTAAAAGCGCTCAAAACAAAAAGATGAGGGTTGTTTTTACGGACGCGTTCAGAAGGGATTATCAGGACTTACCCGGTTATGTTCAAAAAGCGCTTGATAAGGCGCTTAGATTTTTATCCGGAAGCGTCCGACATCCTTCAATGCGGATGAAAAAACTGCCGGGTACTGATATTTGGTATGGACGTGTTACTCGCGCATACCGATTTACATTTCAGCTAAACGGGGACGTTTGCCTTTTGCGTCGTGTCGGAACGCATAGTATCTTGGATAGTAAAAGGCGCAGATCATAACTTATATGCAAAAATTATCTTTACAATCCGAACTCTTTATCCGCGGGGTGGAGGACGTGGTGACGCGCGAGGAGGTGGAGAAGTCCTTAAAATCCGGGCGCAAACTGCGCATCAAACTCGGTATTGACGCGACGTCGCCCGATCTGCATATCGGCCACGCGACTCCGCTCTGGAAGATACGCGCCCTGCAGGACGCAGGTCATAAGGCTGTGATTATCTTGGGTGAATTTACCACGCGCGTCGGCGATCCCACGGGCAAGGATGCCACGCGGCCGGTGCTTTCCGAGGTCGCGATCAAAAAAAATATCACATCGCTCAAAAAACAGCTTGGCATGATCCTGCGCATGGATGGAGCACACCTTGAGATCCGCAAAAATTCCGAATGGTGGGCGCGTATGAAAGTGGGGGAGTTTTTCAGCCTGCTGTCTTTGGTGACGCACGCGCGCCTGATTGAGCGGGAAATGTTTCAGCAGAGGATGAAGCACGGGCGCGAGATTACGATGACGGAAATGCTCTATCCGATCCTGCAGGGGTACGACTCGGTGGCAATCAAAAGTGATATGACGATCATCGGCTCTGACCAGCTTTTTAATGAACACTTCGGACGCTTCTTTCAGGAGAAATTTGGTGCTCCGCCGCAGACGATCGTGTCGCTCAAGATTTTGCCCGGGCTTGACGGGGGCGCCAAGATGTCAAAGTCGCTCGGCAACTACATCGCGCTCTCCGATACGCCGCAGGATAAATTTGGCAAATCGATGCGGCTGATTGACGCGCTCATCATCCCGTATCTGGAGGTGTACACGGACGTGGCGGGAGAGGAAATCCGGCGTATAGAGCGCGAGCTTGGGGGCGGAGGAAATCCGCGCGACGCGAAACTCTTTTTTGCGGAAGCGCTGGTGCGTCGCTACCATGGTCCTGCGATCGCCAAAAAAGAGCGCGAGCGGTTTTTGACCATCTATTCGGAGCGGCGTATGCCCGATGAGATGCCCGAGGTTTCTGTGCGCGAGGGCGCATGGTCTTTGGTGGAACTGCTTGTCGCATGCGCCCTCGCGCCGTCCAAGTCCGAGGCGCGGCGACTTGTCTTACAAAAAGCCGTGGAAGCGGACGGCGCGACGCTTGAGAATCTATCCGATCCGATCATGGTAAAAAAAGGCATGGTGATCAGGGTGGGGAAGCGCAAGTATATACGCATCGTCTGATGAATCTTATATCAAAATACCCCGACGTATGTCGGGGTATTTTGTGTGAGTAGTGGCTATATCTCCTCCTCCGCATCCTCTTCCTCCTCGTCGCCGTCTGCCGGAAAATCTTCATCGTCCGTCAGCTCTTCATCGTCACTGCCGATGAGTTCTCCCTCATTTTCATCATCGTAGTCGGAGGTCATTGGGGCGCGCAACGTGCTGTCGTAAAAATTGGTCGTAAACACAGTCTTAGTGAAGTGTTACTTTTTAGTATCTCGACCTTGTTGATTAAACCTGCTGAACTCAAGAAAGTGGCACGTAAGCGAGACCGCGATGGCGTCAAAGACGTCATCGCGCGCGCGTATCGTACGAGTCTCGGGAAGCGTGAGAAAAAGCATTTTTTCCACCGCTTTTTTGTCCGCTCCTCCGTGGCCTGCGACGGTTTTTTTGATCTCTACCGGCGCATATTCATAGACGGTAACGCGGGCTAAAGCGGCTGTCAAGAGGATGACGCCCCGTGCTTCGGCGACCGTCATGGCGGTCTTGGCATTTTTGGCAAAAAAGAGCTTTTCTACGGCTACGGCATCGGGTTTTATCCGCGCGATCAAGCCTGCCATGGCGCGATGAAGCTCCGCCAGGCGCTCGCTTTGGTCAGTGGCCGCGATGGGGAAAAGTCCCGCTTCCAGAAGATGCGGGGGCTTGCCCGATTCAAGTGCCGCAAATCCGATCGCAGTAGTCCCGGGATCAATGCCGATGATTATCATAGGTAGTAGGTAGTAGGTGGTAGGTGGTAGCGGATAGAAAATATATAATCGCACATACTTCCTACAAACTACTATCTACAACCTACTCACTTATATTCGTATACACTTCCTGCACGTCGTCCTGCTCAAGGAGTGCATCAAGCAGGGTTTCAATTTTGGGTCCCATATCGGGCGTGATCTCCACGGGGTGCCGGGCTTTGTAATCGTGGCCGCTTTCGCGCACAGCAATGCCCGCGGCCGCAAGCCGCTCGCGCACGGCTTCGCGCTCGCCAAAATTCGTCTCCACGATCCATACATCGTCTTCTTCCCCGAAATCGCGCGCTCCCGCCTCAATGATTGCAAGCTCAATGGCGTCGCGGCTTTTTTTTGTGTCGCCTGCTTGCCTGTCGGGTAGGTAGGCCTCCTGTTTCTCTACGGTGAGTATGCCGATCTTTTCAAAATTCCAGATGAGCGAACCCTGCTCCGCAAGTCGCGCGCCTGTCTCCGTCAGGATATGCTTGATCTCATTGAGTGAACGGTTTTTGTTGTCCGTGATGCCCTCTATCAGTATCGCAATGCCGCCGGATGCCGAGGCTTCATATAGAAACTCAAAGAGCTCACTATCCTCCGCGCGCCCCGCCGCGCGCGCAAGCGCGCGCTCCATATTATCCTTGGGAAGTCCTTCACTCCGCGCGCGCTCCATCGCGGAGCGGAGGCGTACATTAGCATCGGGATTGACGCCGCCTTCGCGCGCGGCAACCGTGATTTCTTTTACAAGCTTTGAGAACAGCTTGCCGCGCTTGGCGTCTGCAGTACCCTTTTGATGCTTTACTTGTTTCCAGTGTGAGTGTCCAGCCATATACGAGGAATTAGCTTGTAGGTAGTAGGTTGTAGATAAGTCAGCCTCCGTATCCTACAAGCTACCATCTACCATCTACAAGCTTTTAGGAGAGAAGCGGCTTTTGCATATGTGCGCTCATGCCCAAGTGCGTGTAGGCGCGCTCGGTGATGACACGGCCTCTTGGCGTGCGTTCCAAAAATCCGAGTTGCATCAGATATGGCTCGTAGATCTCGGTGATTGTGTCTTCTTCCTCGCTTGATGCCGCGGCAAGCGTTGCAAGCCCCACCGGCCCTCCGGCGAATTTTTCAATGATGACCTGCATGATCTTGCGATCCATCGGCTCGAGTCCGAGCGCATCTATTTCCAGGAGCGCCAAAGTGCCTGCGATGGCGTCGCGCGTGATACTCGGCATGCCGTGTACCTGCGCAAAATCGCGGCATCGCTTCAGAAGCCGATTGGCGACCCGCGGCGTGGCGCGGCTTGAGTGAGCAAGAGTTGACGCGGCATCCCGCTCAATGCCGATGCCAAGGACGCCTGCCGAGCGCACGATGATGCGCTCCAGTTCTTCGGGCGTATAAAACTCAAGACGGAAGATATTGCCGAAACGCGAGCGCAAAGGGCTTGAAAGAAGTCCTACGCGCGTGGTTGCCGCAATTAGGGTAAACGGCGGGAGTTCCAGTTGGATCGTACGCGCGGACGGGCCCTTGCCGATGATGATATCAAGCATGCGCGACTCCATGGCAGGATAGAGGACTTCCTCAATGAGCTTGTTCAGTCGGTGCACTTCATCAATAAAGAGGATGTCGCCCGGCGTGAGATTGGTGAGAATGGATGCAAGATCCCCGACGCGCTCAATCGCGGGTCCTGACGTGATGCGGATGGACGTATTCATCTCGCGCGCCGCAAGATGCGCCATACTGGTCTTGCCAAGCCCCGCGGGGCCTGCGAAAAGGACGTGCTCCATGGGCTCTTTTCGCTGGCGCGCCGCGTCTATCAGGATGCGCAGGTTCTTTTTGACCCGTTCCTGCCCGACAAATTCGCCCCATTGCTGGGGGCGGAGCGCTACGTCAAGATTTGCGTCGTCTCCGTCCGGTTTTTGCGGAGCTCGTGCGGGATTTGACATAAAGACAAATACTTGTTATAATGCTCGCATAAATTGACAGGAGGCGGCATGGCAGTGTTTCGTGCAGTTTTTCTTTGAAACGACTATGTAGGCGATCTCAAACCTCTTGAAGTCGTGGGCAATTAAGGTTTTCCGACCGACAACCTTAAGGGAATTTCTTTACCAGGGCAATCCGGTTCCGGCTTGCCGGCTACGGGGCTGTACCTGGCGGTGATTCTATCCTCCATAAAGATTTATGGAGTAATTGCCCACGGCTTCAGGAGATTTTTTTGTTCCAAAGTGCGATCCGATCATCCCACGGTATGCTCAAGCTCTTCCATATCCGTGATTCCCGCAGCTATCTTCAGCAGGCCATCTTGGCGCATCGTAATCTGCCCTTGCGCTATGGCCTGTTTTTTTATTTCCGGCTCGGATGCCGCTCCCAGGATCAACTCCTCCATTTTGTCATCAATGAGGATGACTTCGTAGACGCCGGTGCGGCCCTTGTAGCCGATGCCGCCGCATGTATCGCACCCGCCTTTTTTTGCGGTGAATACCGTCCATTGGGTTTCAGGAGGGGCCGGTGTTACCTGCGGAAACAGCGCGAATTCTTTTCTCAGCGTTTCGTAGATCGCATCCGTTTTCTCCGCGCGTACGCGGCATGAGACACAGAGTTTGCGTACGAGGCGCTGGGCCATGGCGACGTTGATGGCAGGCGCGATGATCGTGGATCGGACGCCAAGGTCAATCAGTCGGGGGATCGTGCCTGCCGCGTCATTGGTGTGGAGCGTGGAAAACACGAGGTGTCCCGTGAGGGCCGCGTGCATCGCGGTCTCCGCGGTCTCCATGTCCCGGATTTCGCCGACGAGGATGACATCCGGGTCCTGCCGCACGATCGCGCGCAAGCCGTTGGCAAAGTCGTACCCCTTATCTTGGTCAACCTGCGTCTGCTCAATGCCGGTAAGGTGATATTCAATAGGGTCTTCAATGGTAATGACCTTGATGCCCGGATCGTGTACGGCGCGCAAAAATGTATAGAGCGTCGTCGTCTTGCCCGACCCCGTAGGACCTGTCGTCAGGATCAGACCATTGGGTCGCGAGAGCTCTTTTTCCATGAGGGTGACGATCCACGGTTGCATGCCGAGATCCGCAATTGTGACCTCAATTGACTTCGGATTTAAGATACGCATTACGATATTTTCTCCGTCGGGTCCCGGCAGTATGGAGGTGCGCACCTCCACTGTGGTCTCGTCAGACTTGATCGTGAAGCGTCCGTCTTGCGCCCGGTCGTGTACATTGAGTTTCAGTTCCGAGATGAGTTTGATGCGGGAGAGTAGAAATATATACAGTTTCGGCGGAAGTTCTGCGATATCGTGCAGGGTACCGTCCAGACGAAACCGTACGCGTACGGATTTTGCCTGCGGCTCAATATGGATATCGGATGCGTCACTCGCGAGCGCTCCGGCCAGCAT
>CAZYED010000002.1:35403-38358 GCA_964646295.1 uncultured Candidatus Saccharibacteria bacterium
GGTGGTGCGTCCGAAGAATGTCTGCTCAATGCGCGCGCGGATATCCGCAAGCGTTGAAAGTTCTTTTTGCACGGCGGCAAGCGTCGTGAGCGAGAGCGCGATTGCGCCTGCACTCATTTCATGGGATTCGGGGATTTGCGCATATGTCTTCCATGCGTACTCCAGGCTGAAGAGTGACGCAAGAAATGTCTCGCAGACATAGCGGGCGAGTGTAAGTTCTTTGATGACGGCGAGCGTCTCCTCTTTTTTAGGGTTGCGTACCGCGATTTTCAGATGCTTGCCTGTAGCCTGAAAGACGACGAGCCCTCCCGCGCGGGCTTTTGCTTCGGGGAGTATTTTGAGCGCGTCAACTTCAATCGCGACCACGCTCAAATCAACATAACTCATGCCGTAGGAGTCGGCGAGAAGTTTGGTGGAGTCCTCCGCTTCTTTGCGGCGGAGCAGATTCAGACGCCGATTTGATTTTTCTTCTTCAAATTGCGGCATGAATTATGAATGAGGGTTTAGGGTGCATGGGATAGGGACGAGGAAATAAAAAAGTATACAGAAAATATACTACGCCCTAAGCCCTCTTCCCTATACCCTTGTTTGTATCTCTTCTATTGTATTTCAAAGGATTTCCCGAAGCAACGCCGATAGGCGCTCTTCCGCGGCAATGAAGCTCTCAAAATCGCCCGCAAGCAGGAGCGATGCGTCCTGCGGCGATCCGGGCTCCCTCGCGGAGAGTGCGGCAAGCAGTGCGGCGTCCGCCAAGACCGCCGCATGCACGCGCTTCATCTGCGGATCCTGATAGAGGAGTACCGATGCCCGCCGCTCGCCAAACGCGTCGCGTACCGCGCGCAGGACATCAGTCGCATCGGCGGGACTGCGGCCTGTTTTCTCAAAATCTTCCGCCGTAAGAAACGACCACAGCACGGAAGCTCCCGCGTCATCCTCTTTTGAGCGCACCTGGGCTCGCGCGATCAATTGCATGAGCGCAAAAGGACGCGATCCCCGGGCAATGGCCCGCGCGCGCCGCGGGTCCGCACCGAGACTCAAAAGTTCCCCTGCGGCCGTATGGGTTTCTTTGCCCACGGGAGATCTGAAAAGATCGGTATGCCGGAGGATGCCCGCCAAAAGCAGGGTCGCGTTTGCGGCGTCAGGCTTTGCCCCGATGGTGCGGGTCGCGAAGCCGTATGCGGTTTCCGACAAAGGCGTCTCGGCGGATGAGATGAGATTTATTTCCCCGTATTTTTTGTGCTCCGCAGTATTGCCTATGGCGATGATCGGAGTCTCGGTAAAAAATTCCGGGGCGACTCCGCTCCGCGCAGAGATCGCTTCAATGTCGGGTATGCCGACAGCGATCAGACAGTCGCACTGCACTTTACCCTCGCGAAACGAAAACGAGTCTTCGCGGATGGGTGTGGTTTTGGGGGACAAGATGATCTCAATGCGGTCGTCATGCTTTTCATAGCGGAGTTCCGCGACCGGCATATGGCTCGTGGCAATGCTGATGATAAATTCGCGTGTCAGGGGAGTAGGATTCAATACTGTGCCGAATGCTTCGGGAAATCCTGCGGTTTCGGAGGCTTCTTGGTGTGTGCTCGGGAGAAACCCTACATGTTTGCCGCGGGCTTCAAGTGCGTGCGCGATTGCCTCACAGGCCGCGAGGCAGTCAACGCCGGGTTTTTCGGGCAAGAGGAGGGCTATATGTTCGCTTTTGGCGAGCAATTCCTTTGCTTTTGCGAATTCCGTTTCCATATCGCCCCATTCGTAGCGCAAAGTAAGTGCGGGGTCAACCCCGCACTAAACTCTGCGCATAATGCTGTATGAAGGCATAAGAAAGTATCGTGGAGTTTCTTATATAAGCCATAAAAAAGATGTTTTGTCGGATCTGCACGGCACAGAGTTAGTGCGGGATAAACTTTTCTGGGGAAAACTTATCGGCACGCCGGGTACTTGATTTTTTCTACGATATGATGTATAATATGGGCACGCCATTTTGCTTCTGAAACCCACTATCTCAAGGAGGGATAATTTATGAAGGCACGTACAAAGTTGGCTCTCATGGTTCCTTTTTTGTTGGCGTTGCTTTTGGCGGGGTGTAGCGGCGCTACTATCCGCATACTGCCTGACGTGAAGTTTGGCAGGGAGGCGGGGGACGCGCCTCGGGCGACCGTCCAGCATCCGCGGCCCGTGGAAACGCGGCCGCAGGAGCCAACCGTGGATCGGCTCGTATTTGTGGAATTGCCGCGTGAGTTTTCATCCGCGGCAGGCACTGTGTTCCATATCCTAGAACACGGGTGCGGGTTGGTTGCCGTAAAAGCGCCGACACCCGCAGGGTATCGGCCGGGGTTTGTGTTTCAAAATCCCAAACCGGTACCGCCGCACAAATACCGCCTAGAGTTTGCGGTATCGTCGCGGACACTGCTTGGCACCCGCCGCACGGGAGAGGAGTATGTGCAGGCCGATGCCAGTTTGTTCGACGAGCAGAATGCCGTCCCCCAAAGCGGGCAATTTGTCCGCACAGGCGGCGGCATCGGCTACTACGGGCGCGGGCGAGACGCGCTTGGCAACCCGATTTACGTCGGTCCCCAGCGGACGCGCCAGGAAGCCGCGATCGGCGCGGTCATCAAGGCGGTGGAAGCCATGTGCTACACCGCGGGCGCGAGCCATTGGGTGTCGGGGACGCCCGGCTCGTATGGTGGCGGTGGATCGTCGCGCGGCCTCGGAGGCGGCGTGATGATGCAAGGGCCGACTACAGTCGGCCAATAAGAGTGACGCGGCGAAGAAAGGAGCCGCAAAAGTATAAGTCCGCGTTTCGGTACACCGAGCGCGGACTTTTCAATTGATTGGTGAAGAATATATCCTCACTATTCGCACGATCGTGTGAATATGGACAATGATTCGGATAGAAAGTTTCGGGGAAATGCGTTATGTTTATTTTATGACCGAAATCGTAGCGCATAGCGCCAT
>CAZYED010000002.1:38368-39302 GCA_964646295.1 uncultured Candidatus Saccharibacteria bacterium
GATCAAGCCGCGCCCTGCGGGCGCGGTAGCCGTCGCTCTTGAAGGCGATTTGGGCGCTGGCAAGACGACGTTTACGCAGGGGTTTGCGCGGGAGCTTGGCGTCAAAGAAAATGTTTTGAGTCCGACGTTTGTTTTGATGAAGATTTACGACTTGAAGCGAGAAGCAAGAAGCAAGAAGCAAGGATTCAAATATCTCGTGCATATTGATTGCTACCGTATCAAAAGTCCGAACGACTTACTGCATCTTGGCATGAAAGATATTTTGAAAGACCGCGACGCGATCGTCCTTATCGAATGGGCAGATCGTATCAAAAAACTATTGTCCCGCGATGCGGTATGGCTACAATTTAAACATGGTAAAGAACACCATGAGCGTAGAATCATCATCCGTCCCAACAGATAACTACAGAGGTGTGCTTATTGCACTATTATTTGCTGTGTTATCATATATACATGCGTGAGGGATTCAAATTTCAAGAAAATGATGAGCAGATCATTGGCTCTGCCTCTGAAGAGCAGAAGATGCAGGGCTGGGAACAATTTCTAGAGAACCGCCAGGCGAGGGCGGAGAGATTACAAGCATACGAACGTAAAAAAACGCCAGAGGAAGAGCAAATGATTGTATACATATCAGAGCAGTTGGACAAACTGCTGCAATCTTATGATCTTGCTAAGAGGCGGGAGTTAACGGGTCAGGATACGCATATCATCGAGGAATCTCACTGGAACGAGGATGTTCTTCAAAGTTATGAACCCGAAAAATGTGCAGGCCTTATGTCGGACTTGTCCGTTTTTGTGCGCGATGACCATCTGACGGCGACGGGTCTTCTCCACGTAGCTTTTCATGAAAGTGTGCATTTCGAATCGTATCACGCGTTCCAAAGAGACAAAGTGCTTGTAGATCCAATTTTCCGTAAAGTAAATGAATACGGGG
>CAZYED010000003.1:0-6322 GCA_964646295.1 uncultured Candidatus Saccharibacteria bacterium
AGAAAATTATTTATGCGACAGGCGGAATGGTGATACTGATCATCGGATTTTTGATCGGTTCATCTTTTGGAGGCGAAAAGACGACACTGCCACTGGAGCAAACATCATCGGTAAGTAATGCGAACGCCGTAAATGCCGTAAATACCAGCATAGTCCCTCAATCCGGCGAACTGGTAAAAATAGTCCGTGTGGTAGATGGTGATACCATAAATGTTGAAATAGACGGCAAAACAGAACCGGTACGTTATATCGGCATTGATACGCCGGAAACGGTTGATCCCCGCAAGCCGGTGCAATGCTTCGGCATAGAGGCCGCAAAGAAAAATAAAGAATTGGTAGAAGGCAAAATGGTGCGCTTGGAAAAAGATGTCACGGATCGCGACAAATATGGTCGGCTACTTCGTTATGTGTGGCTTGACGATATTTTGATCAATCAAAAATTGGTGGAGCAAGGATTCGCCAAATCATATTCATATCCGCCAGATATCAAATACCAAGACAAATTTGTAGCGGCTGAAAAGAAAGCGCGAGAGAATAAACGTGGTCTTTGGACTGCGTGCACTTCGGAGAGATCTTCATCTACGGGAGCGGCTCCGAAGACGGCACCATCAGCGATACAGACATCCACGTCAAATCCGTCGTGTACGATCAAAGGCAACATAAGCGCGTCCGGAGAAAAGATTTATCACATGCAAGGGTGTGGTTCATATTCAAGAACGACGATTGATGAGGGTCGTGGAGAAAAATGGTTTTGTACTGAAGGTGAAGCGCAATCTGCGGGTTGGCGCAGAGCGCTAAACTGCCCTTGAAGATGATTACACAGGTTATTCTGCAGAATAGAATCAAAAACTTTTGGGGATACGGCAATTTAGAATCCCCGGTTTGGTTTGTAGGAATGGAGGAGAGATTTGATTACAAGAAAGAGGGCATAGAAATGCTTGAGCAGCAATTTTTATACGCTGACGCACATACTGTAAAAAATATGTTAAACGCCGACCGCTCTCGCGTTTCTGAGTGGAAACATCTTGCAAATATGGAGCCATTTATTCCAGATATAAAAAGAGAACTGCAAAAGACATGGCGTTTGCCAATTGCTTTATATCTATATCTCCATAACAGCACCCGTCCTACGAGAAATGAAATTTTGAAATTCCAAAGGTGGATGCTTGCCGATAAAAGTAAAGAAAGAGTAGCAACTCTTGAATTGTCACCGTTGCCAGCCCCATCAACTAATGATGATGATTGGTCACTCCTATACTCAAGATACCGGATTCATGGACTAGAATCACGAAGATTGTATGAAAAATCTTATTTACCAGAACGAGCAGATAAGTTAAAAGAATTGGTAAAAGAATACGCGCCACGACTTATTATTTTTTATGGACGAGCCATTTACCTTACTGGGGAATGACTATAGGAGAAAAGATCAGTAAGCCAATTACTTGTCCAAATAAAGTGGCAAAAACATATTTTTTACAAAATTCGGTCAGCGCCTTTTCTGTGATTCCTCAACGATACCTTTCTATGGACACATTGTGCGAGTACGCGGACAAAATAAAAGATAAAATTGATTTAATGTAACCTCTTGTAGGCAAACGGAAAAATACAACACGAAATTTTACCTGACTCGAGAATCCAAATCTTGGCAAGCGTGGGTTGCGAATCTGTCTGAAAAGCAGTATAGTTTTTCTATGGAAATTAAGCTCAATCCGGTGATTGATTTCGGGCGTATGCCGATTGCAAACGCATTTCTGACTCCCGATCAGTTCGCCGACGAATATTTTTATCAGATGGTCGTGGGATTTGACCCTGCGACAAGCGCCATCGGGCTCGTCAACCGCGTGCCGCCCGAAAAAATGTTCCATGGGCAGTACGCGTTTTTTTCCTCCACTTCCAAAGGCATGCAGAGGCATTTCCGCGCGACTGCAGAGAAGCTTTTGCCGTATGCCAAGGAAGGGATCGTGGTGGAGATGGGATCAAACGACGGCATCATGCTGGAGGCATGGAAAGAGCTTGGCGTGCGGGCTGTCGGCGTGGAGCCGTCCGCCAATGTCGCTACAGTCTCCCGCGGCCGTGGCCACTGGGTGATAGAGCGCTTTATGGACGACAAAACCGCCGATGAGATTTTGAGCGCGGGGCCGGTGTCGCTCGTGTATGGCGCCAACGTGTCATGTCATATTGAGAATTTTACGGAATATGCGCGTCTGGTTGCGCGACTCATAGGCAAGGATGGCGTGTTTGTCTTTGAGGATCCGTACTTTTTGGATATTGTGGAAAAAACATCGTACGATCAGGTGTACGACGAGCACGTGTGGTACTTCACGATCTCTTTTATCAACAACGTCTTCGCGCCGATGGGTTTGCATGTCTTTGACTGCGAGCATATAGACGTCCATGGGGGCGAGCTGAGGATGTACGTGGGGCACAAAGACAAGTATCCTGCCAAACCCGCGGTCGCCGAGTGGCTCGCGCGCGAGGGGGACTTGGAAGGCAAGCTTGCCCTGCTTGATACGAATATCAAGAAATCAAAAATAGAATTGCGGGATATTCTGCTGAAGCTGAAAAAAGAAGGCAAGAAGATCGCGGGATTCGGCGCATCCAGCAAAGGCGCCATCGTCTGCAATTACTGCGAAATCGGGCCAGACCTTGTGCCGTACATCACGGACAATACGCCGATCAAGCAGGGGAAATTTTATCCGGGAGTGCATATCCCGATCGTGCCGCAGGAGGAATTTGCCAAGCGAAAGCCCGATATCGCGGTGTTGTTTGCATGGAATCATCTGAAAGAGATTGACGAGAGTCAGGCGTGGTTTCGGCAGGGAGGCGGACGGTGGGTGACGCATGTACCCATGCCGCATATTATATAGTTTATGCGGGTTCTTTGTGTTACGCAGTTCTCCGAGATCGGCGGCACAAGCCGCCTGCACGCTCTGCAATTTTTCCCGCATCTTGAGCGCGACTACGGGATGCAAATCTCCAAAGTCGCCATCTACTCCGACCGATTCTTCCGTATGCAGATGGATTTGGCGGGCGCCGGCAGAAAACAGAAATTCTTTGAGCTGGCGAAAGGACTGCTTCTTGGTTTCTTCAAGAAAGTCATCCTTGCTTTTCGCGCGGCGCGTTACGATGTAGTATTTATACAGAGGGAGACGTTTCCTGTATTCTTATATCGTATCCTGCGTGTCATGAATCCGCATGTGGCATACCAGCTTGAGGACGCGATTTACGAGATCAGCCCCTTTCTTGGCGGGAAGAGCTTTCTTCACCGCCTGCTCTTAAGGTATCAGGCGCATCTTTGCCGCCGCATGATGCGGGGTGCTGCCGTAGTGATCGCGGAAAACGAAGGTATTGCCACGGAGGCGCGCAAGCATAATACGCGCGTGGTGATTATCTCGGCACCGATTGACAGTGATCGCTTCCGCCCCATTTCTCACGCGTACGGCGTGGGCCCCGTTACGATCGGCTGGATCGGGAGTCCCGCGACGACGCGGCTTCTTGCGACTATTGATCCGGTTTTTTCAGCGCTTGGCGCAAAATACGGCGCTCGTGTCAGGCTGAAAACTGTGGGAGCCGCGCGTGACTACACCGCTCCGGGGATCGCCATGGAGAAAAAAGATTGGAGTTTTGATACGGAAGTCGCCGATCTGCAGTCATTTGATATCGGAATTATGCCGCTTGAGGATACTCCGTTTGAAAAAGGACGTCTCGGAGGCAAGATGATTTTTTATATGATGACCGGAGTGCCTTTTGTCGCGTCCGACGCGCCTCTCAATCGGGGTGCGGCGGATGACGGCGTACATGGATTTTTTGTAAGTACGCATGAGCAGTGGGTGGAGAAGCTCTCGCTTCTGATTGAAGACGCGGCACTGCGCTCGCGCATGGGGGGTCAGGGGAGACTTCGCGCCAAAGAGCGGTTTTCCCTGAAATCAAAGATTCCTCTTCTGGCAGATGCGTTAAAACAAGCTGTAGCATGACAAATACTTACGATATGCTCAATAAAATACCTCCACGGATCATTCTTTGGGGAGGCACGGGCCAGGCAAAAGTCGTGCGACCCATGATTGAAGCATGCGGCGCCAAAGTCGTCGCGGTGATTGACGATACGCCGGGACTGCCGTCTCCGTTTCCGGATGTGCCGATTTTTCAGGGGGCGGAGGGTTTTCAAAAATGGCTTGGCGGGCAGATGTTGAGAAATGATATCGGTTTTTGTATCGCGATCGGTAATCCGCATGGTCGCGTGCGCCTGCGTTTCCATGATATGCTGGTAGCGGGGGGGCTGACTCCGATCAGTATCGCGCATGCGAGCGCCGTGATTGCAAAAAACGCCGTGATCGGCGAGGGCGCACAGATACTTGCGGGAGCGATCATACAGCCCGAAGTTGTCATCGGACGGCAGTGTATTGTCAATACGAAAGCAAGCGTGGATCACGAGTGTGTGCTGGAAGACGGCGTTGAAGTTGCACCCGGAGCGACGCTCTGCGGAGCGATCCATGTAGAGACCGGCGCATGGGTTGGCGCGGGAGCCACTATCCTTCCGCGCATACGCATCGGAGCGGATGCGATCGTGGGTGCGGGGGCGGTTGTCACTCGTGATGTGGCTCCGGGAACCACGGTCGTAGGAATTCCGGCAGAGCCTATCAAGAGAAAACAATAAGCGTTTAAAAAGAGTTTTATACATATGACGCAACCTGCAGGTACAAACGGCGATATACGCATGGCGGATCCGTGGATCACGGATCACGAGATCAACGCCGTGACCGAGGCGATGAAAACGGGTTGGAAGAGCTATGAATATGTGGAAAAATTCCAGCCGGAATTTGCCGCGTATCACGGGAGGAAATTCGGCATCATGACGCCAAACTGTACGCAGGCAATCCACCTGCTTCTTTTGGCGCTTGGCGTTAAAGAAGGGGACGAGGTGATTATCCCCGAATGCACATGGACCGGAAGTTCAGCACCCATTACATACGTCAGGGCAACCCCCGTATTTGCCGATATTGAGGAGAAAAACTGGTGTCTGGATCCTGCAAGCGTAGAGAAGAGAATTACGCCGAAAACCAAAGCGATCATCGCCGTGGATCTTTATGGCAATATGCCCGATATGGATGCGCTTGAGGCGATTGCAAAAAAGCACGGTATTCCTTTGATTGAAGATTCCGCGGAAGCGCTCGGTTCTACCTACAAAGGAAAACGCGCCGGAAGCTTTGGCGTAGGCTCGGTATTCAGTTTCCATCGCACCAAGACTCTGACGACCGGCGAAGGAGGCATGCTCCTGTTGGATGATCCCAAGCTCTACGAGCGCGCGATGTTTTTGCGCGATCACGGCAGGCACGCGACAATCCCGTATTTTGTCGTGGAGGCGACACCCAAATATATGCCGTTTAATATCCAAGCCGCGATAGGCTACGCCCAGTTTCAGCGGCTCCCCGAGCTGATCGCGCGGAAGCGCGAAATATTGATGAAGTATAAAAAACATTTCGCCGGCGTGCCCGATGTGGCGCTCAATGAGGAGTCCGCAGTGGTTTCAAACGGCGCATGGGCGACATCCTTGGTGGTTGGAACGTCCTATGGTCTTGCAAAACAGCAGATCATGGACGAGCTCAAATCCCGCGGATTTCCGGCACGCCCCTTTTTCTATCCCTTGTCCTTTCTTCCGGCATACGCGCCCTATGGCACAGGAAGCCCTGCTCTGAATCCGGTCGCGTACAGCGTATCTTCGCGCGGCATTACTCTGCCCGCATCATATGATCTGACTGGCGAGCAGATCGGCCGCTATTCGGGCGCGCTGAAAGAAATTCTTGCGGCGCATCGCGCGTAAGGCATACCCGTATGGAAGATTCTATATCGCGCCCGACACCTTCCGATGTTGACTGGAATGTCATCTGGAAACGCGATGCCGGCAATTTTCTTGCCACAGGGCCAAGTACGCGGACGCGTATACGTCTCGCTTTGCGGATGCTGAAAAAGTATTCAAAAGAAAACGGTTCTTTACTTGATGTCGGATGCGGATCGGGTCTCCTGCTCGGACTTGCGGCGGCACGGCAGGACTATACAAAAGTCGTAGGCGCGGATGTAGCGCTCCCAGCACTTGATCTTGCGCGCGTATCTTATCCGTCTTTTTCATTTGCCGAGCTTGATGTGCAGAAAGAAAAGCTTCCCGAGACGTTTGATACCATTATCTGTCTTGCGACGATTGATATTCTTGCAGATGATAAAGCGGCTTTTCGGAATATGGCCGCGATGCTTGCATCCGGCGGCCGTCTGATTATCTCCGTACAGCACGATCCTGCATACTGGAGCAAGCTTGACGATCTGCGCGCAT
>CAZYED010000003.1:6402-30898 GCA_964646295.1 uncultured Candidatus Saccharibacteria bacterium
CTGGGGGTGGCCTCTTTATCACTGGTATTATAAGATGCTTGAGCGGCGTTCCGTGGGAACGGATCAAAAGAGCGCAAAAGGCTTTTGGGAGCGGGCTCTCGCGACTCTTGCATACCGACTTTTCTTTTTTGACGATTTGTTTACATGGAGCGGCAAGGGCAGGCAGTTATTTGCAGTGTTTGAAAAACCGTGAAAAATGCTGATACGAGAATTAAATTTGTGGATCTTACTGTGCCGACCGCGCAGGTTCGCAGGGCATACCTTGCGGAAGTGGATAAACTGCTGATCCGCGGGAATTTCGTCCTGACGCGCGAGGTGGAGGATTTTGAAAAAGCATGGGCGCGTACCGTCGGCACGCGTTATGCAGTCGGCGTCTCAAACGGATCCGATGCGCTGTATCTTGGTTTGCGCGCTCTCGGCGTGGGGGAGGGCGATGAAGTGATTACGCAAGGTAACGCGTATAATGCTTCGGTCACGGCCATCATGCGCGCCGGCGCCATGCCGCGATTTGCCGATATCAAGCGCGATACATGGCAGATGGATGCGCATGCGGCAGAGAAGCTGGTCACCAAAAAAACGAAGGCGATCATGCCCGTGCATCTTTTCGGCCAGCCCAATGATATGGCGGCACTCATGGCTCTTGCAAAACGGCATCATCTTCGCGTCATAGAAGATTGCGCGCAATCGCACCTGGCGGGGTTTCAGGGGCGTACGACGGGGGCGTGGGGCGACATCGGCGCGTTCAGTTTTTATCCGACCAAGAATCTCGGCGCATTCGGGGACGCGGGCGCTGTCACGACAAACAATCCGGCGCTCTGGCGCACACTGAAGATACTGCGCAATCTCGGTCAGGACGGCAAAGATAATCATGTGGAATATTCATTTAATATGCGGCTTGACGCCATGCAGGCGATCGCCCTGCGTCTCAAGCTGAAGTTTCTCCGTGGAGCCACGAAAAAGCGCATGGCGGCGGGCGTTCGCTACGATCGTATGATCCGTGATGCGAATATCCCTCTCAAGCCTGGGAGCCGCGACCCGCGTGCGGATCACGTATATCATCTATACCCCGTGTATTCTTCTGAAAGACCGCGGGACCGGATCAGACGCGAACTTTTAGAACAGGGGATTCCGACAGGCGTGTACTATCCTCTGCCTGTGTATAAGCAACCTTTTTTTCGGGGCAAGCATGACCCGTGTCCCGTGACGGATGAAATCATATCCGATATCTTCGCCCTGCCGATGTATGCGGATATCAGCGCTACAGTCCAGCGGCGCGTGGTTGCGGCGCTTAAAAATATTTTTTGATATGGGGGGGAATACGGTACAGGTTTCTCTATGCGATCTTTGCGGCACGACTGCGGCGCGCGTGCTCTATGGCGATTTGCGCGATACCGCGCTTGGCGGCGACGGAGTGTTTGCCATGGTACAGTGCGCGCGTTGCGGTCTGGTACGGCTTGATCCTCGGCCCGATGCAAGCAGGCTTGCGGAGCACTATCCGCACGAGTATGTCCCATACCAGAAAAGTAACCGCCTCATCCGCATGCTCAAGCGGCATCAGTGGGCGCGTATGGAGGCGATCCTGCGCCGCTCCGCCGGAGGCATCGGCTCGGTATTTGAGGTCGGATGCGCGCGCGGAGAGTTTTTGGAATTTCTGAAATCGCGCGGATGGCGCGTCGCGGGGCTTGAGATGGATCCCGCATCCGCCGAGGCCGCGCGCGCCGCAGGAGTGGACGTACGCGCGGGTACTTTTGAAAGTGCTGAATTTGCGGCGGACGAGCGGTTTGACTGCGTCGTACTTTCCTATGTGCTTGAGCATTTGCCGTCGCCTCTGGCGGCGCTCACCAAAATCCACGGCATCCTGCGCGAGGGCGGGGTCGCTGTTATCAGTATTCCAAACTATGAATCATGGGATCGCAGGGCATTTGGCAGATTTTGGCATGGATTTGACGTGCCGCGGCACCTGCATATTTTTTCCGATATGACCCTGCGCGCCTATGGAGCCAAGACCGGATTTTCCACGGAGCACGTGCGCTACGGTACTGTGCCCAACGACTGGATTGGAGGCATGTCCCGTATCGCGCGAGAGCGCGGCAAGACGCGTCTTGCCGGATTTTTGACATACAAAAATCCTCTGCTTGCGGCGCTCTGTTTTCCTCTCTCTCTTGCGGCCGCCGCACTCGGCGCAAGCTCGCGTTTTACTTTTTTCCTGCGCAAGCGAAGCGTAATCTCCGGAGTGTAAGCCTCTTATGAAATACTGGCGCATCGCCTTTTTTATTATCGGCGTCTTGGTTTTCTTTGCAGTCATGCGGCAAATCGCGTTTGCCGACTTTGCGGCGTTTGTCCGGACGCTTGATTGGCGATATGCGGTATTTGCCTTTGTAGCTTATCTTGGGGTAAATACCGCGCGCGTTGAGCGCATCAAGCTTCTTTTTCAAGACAGGATCGCGCGAGACGATCTTTTTTCGTTCGTATTCATTCAGAATTTCCTCAATGTATTTTTTTCCTTTTCCGGCGATGCCGCATATATGGCTTTGGTGCATCGGACAAAGGGTATTTCAATCGGAGAAAACATCGCGGCCTTTGTCAGTGCAAAAGTCTTGGATGTGATTGTGCTTACAAGTTTTTTTCTCGGGGGGGTCTTTATCAGCGCTTCTCCGGCTCTTGATTTTCTGCGTATGCCTGCGCTTCTGCTTTTTATATGCGTTGCGGTTGTCGGAAGTATCATCGTGATCTGGCCGAAAAAAGCCGCAAAAGCCGCAGTAGTCATTGCTGAACGACTTGGAATTGCGAACGCGCGGGGAATTGCGCCGATACTTACATTGGCGGCAGAAGTCGCTCGGGGATTTTCGCTGTTTGATCGCAGGGATGTTTTCTTGCGTATAAGCTTTTGGACGCTTGTGAATTGGTCGTGTACATTTCTTGCCGGATGGTTTTTGTTGTACGGCGCGCATATTGCGCTTGGCGTAGAGGATGTGCTTTTTGCGTATACGTTTCCTATTACGGCGGCACTGACCCCTTTTTATGTTTTCGGCGGATTTGGAAGCTACGAAGTGTCATTTCTCTCGGGTCTCGTGCTCGTCGGTATAGATACGCTTGAGGCGTCGCGGGCGGCCGTCGCGATTCATGCGGAAGAGCTTATATTTCTTCTCGTATGCGCTGTGGCGGGGCTTGGATTAAGATTATGGAAAAAGAAGAACTGAAAACTCTTTTTAAACAAGCACCCGCACACGAAGCGGGAGGAAAATTTTATTTCCTCTCGGGTATCGCCCCGGCGCAGGAAACCGCAGGTAGCGTGCGGGCTTTCTTTAAGCGGTGGCCGCGGTTGTACCGCGCCGTTACCTTTGTCGTCAGTGACTTGTTTTCTGAAGGGATGAGTGTTGCGGGTGCCATCAAGCAGGCATTTCCGCAGGGGATCGGGAGCGGTACTGTCGTGGTCAATATCGGGTCGGGTTTGCAGGATATGGATGAGCGGATTGTAACGGTGGATATGATTGATTTTCCTTCCGTCCGGGTGGTTGCGGATGCGGCGGACTTGCCGTTTCGCGACGCATCATGCGATATGGTACTTGCAGTATCTTTGCTTGAGCATTGTCCCGAGCCCGAGCGGGTGATTGCCGAGATCACGCGCGTGGTAAAACCCGGCGGATATGTCTACTGCGCCGTCCCGTTTCTGTATCCTCTGCACGGGTCGCCGCAGGACTATGGGCGCTTGACGCTTCCGGGGCTTATCGGGCGTTTCGGAGCATTTCGCGCGGTTGCCGCAGGTCCCCAGTCGGGGCCTGTGACTACTCTGATCATTCAGACGGCGTATACCCTGGCGATCGCGACATCGTTTGGCTCCGACAGACTTTATGGCATGCTGATTGAGCTCTGGATGCTGGTACTTTTTCCCTTAAGAGCTTTTGATTTTCTGTTTCGGATATTTCCGCAGAGGGGAGATGCCGCCGCGGCGATTTATTTTTTCGGAAGAAAGGAAAGATAGCATAGTAGTATGAGCGCAGGCAAAGAAAAATTCTCATTCAGGAAATCTTTTGTGCGGGGGGAACTGCACATGGGGTTTTGGAGTTTTGCCAAAAAGGGCACGGGAGCTCTTGATTCGTTTTTTATCCTCTCGTCGCTTTCGCTGTATCAGTTCGGCGTATATCAGCTCCTGCTGTCGCTCTACGCCATTCTTTCCGACTTTTTTCACGACGTCTTCAGTGAGGTCATCACCAATGACATTGCGCGCTTCATCGGCGAGGGCCGCGAAGACAAGGCCAAGCGTCTTTTTTATGACTATGCGGCTTTTCGTCTTGGTATGGCGGTGATTCCCTGCATTGCGATATTATTCTTAGCGCCCGTGATCGGGCGGTACTACGGATACGGCGCTGATTTCATTTCTTTTATGCGCTTGATGTCGTTTCTTTTTGTGGCAGACGCCGCAGTGCTTATCGCAACCCTGCTTCTCAAGCTCCGGCTTCAGTTTGCAATTTTGGCTCCCCGCGCGACCGCGCAGAAATTTATACAGTTTGTGGCGCTCGCGTCTGTTTACTTTTTCTCCCATATCACGATCCGCGAAATATTTTTGGCGCAGATCATAGGAGCTTTGGGTGTCGTTGCGGTCATGCTACCGTCGCTTACGCGAAGTGTCGCCCCATGGCGGGGGATTGCGTCATCGCGGGGGCTTTTACTGCCGGCTATTGTGCGGGGCTACGGCAAATGGGCTTTGCCGCAGTCGTTTCTCACCGATTTCACCGGCAAGATACGGCCATGGCTGATCAAGCTTTTTCTTGGCACGGAAGTCGTCGGCCTTTTTGGAGTCGCCAATACGTTTATCTCGGCGATCAAGGATTTGCTTCCGATCCGGACGCCGGGGATCCTCGTGCCGCGCAAGACCGACGATCCTGCGGCTATTGCGCGGTTTTACCGCTACGGCACCAAATACTATGTGTGGCTTGCGTTGGCGCTCTGTCTTGCGGCCGCCGGAGGAGTACCTGTTGTCATATATCTTTTGTTCCCGAAATTCTCATCGGCGCTTCCGCTGTTTTATCTCCTGCTTGTGAGTATCCCGCTATTCGCATTTACCAAGCCCGCAAGTTTTCTTCTCGTCGCGTTTCGCAGGCAGGAGTTTTTATTCTGGCAGGCCGTATTCCAGAGCGCGCTTGCTTTTGTCCTCCTGATGGCATTCTTGCCGGCGGTCGGTGCTACGGGCCTTGCATATGCGGAAATCATCTCTATCGCCGTGAGCGGATTTTTGCGCCAGCGGCATATCGTCTCCCAAGGTCTTGCGCCGCGTTTCCATATGCGCACGCTTTTTGCGATGGACGCCGAAGACCGCGCAAATCTTGCCTCCATGAAACGTTATTTCCGGAGTCTTGCGGCGCGTATCAGCTGATTGATTTCCGATGTAAGTCGTAGTATCGTAAAACGCATACTCTATATGCAGCCTTTTTCAAAAATAGTGCGTTCGGGAGGCGCCGGCGCCTCGGCGGTCAGGAAGATCATGATGCTTGCCGATCGCAAAAACATAATCAACCTCGGATTGGATCCTGCCGAGGTCATTTCGTTTGGAGGGGGATGGGTGGGGCATCAATCGCCCGAGGGTCTTCGCGCCGCATATCGCGCGATTGCGTCAGATGCCAAAGCCTTTTACCGGAGCGGCGCATACAGCGCTACGTCCGGCATGAGCGATCTGAAGCGGATTATTGCCGATCTTGAGCAAAGTTTCTATGGTCTGCGACTGACAGAGGAGCAGATCATCATCGGACAGAGTGCTACACAGCTCACGCATGCCATGTTTTTGGCGCTCCTTGATCCGGATGATCATATGATTCTGTTTGACCCGACATATGCGTCTTTCACGGGACAGGCGCATCTGGTTCAGCGGAGTGAGAAGGGGATCGTGCGGGTGCGGGCGTTTGATCCCAAGACCTGGACGTACCGCGCGGAAAAAGATATCCTCGCTGATCTTCGCACTGCCCTATCAAAATATAAGCCGAAGCTGATTCTCTTTTCATCCCCCGACAATCCGACAGGCTATTCTTTTTCCGATACATTTATCCGCGACATGATAGTGTCTGCCGAAAAATCCGGCACGTATGTTGCAATGGATCTGACGTATCATGCCCTGTATTTTGGGGACAAGTCTCCCGCGCATGTCGCATACAGCCCCGCAAAGTACAAAAATCTCGTCAGAATACACTCCACGTCCAAATGGTGTCGCGGCCTTGGCAGGCGGCTTGGGTGGATTGAGGCGGACGCGGCTGTGATTGGCGCAATCGCCGCAGTACAGCAGGGACTGATCCTCTCGCCCGATATGATGCATCAGATGGCGTTTGCCGCGTATCTGAAAAAAAGTATCATGGACGGCACGCTCGCAAAGTATCTGGATGCGACACGGCTCAAATACAAACGCGCCGCGGACGTTACCATGGCCGCGATTGATAAGCGTATCGGCGCGCGGTATCTGAAGCCCTCGGGGAGTTTGTATGTACTGATGGATGTCGGGCGGCCCGCAGATGCGTTTGCGCACGAGCTTCTGAAAAAGACGGGTGTCGTCGTGATACCCGGAGACGGGTTCGGGGCCTCACTCAAAAACGGCGTGCGGATTTCATTCGGGCCGCTCGTGGATGATCTGAAAAAGATTGAAACCGGCATCAAGAAAATGGGCGATTTTATCGGAATGTCGCCGAAATCCCCGCCGCTTGCGGCGGGGATGAAGGCGGCAAAAGGTTTTTTGAGTCGGCGGAGCCGACACTATTCCGACAAACCCCGCCCTGATACCATGCGGCTTGCCGCAGGGTCGGGGTTTATGAACGCGAAATGAAAGTACTGCGGCTCAAAGGAAAAGTAGCTCTCATCACGGGATCAAGTACGGGCATCGGCCGCGCGACAGCGCTTGCGTGTGCGGCCGAGGGCGCACGAGTCGTGGTCAACTGCGCGCGTACCATAGAGCAGGGCAGGGCGGTAGCGGCTGAAATCAAATCTGCAGGGGGTGAAGCGATATTCATACAAGCAGATGTCTCGCGCGAGGCTGATGTCAAAAAGATGTTTGCCGCGGTTGCCAAAAAATGGCGCGGCGTGGATATCTTGGTCAATAACGCGGGCATCGCTCGCCAAAGCACTCTTGCAGAACTTACGCCCCCGGCATTTATGCATACGCTTGCGGTCAATCTCCTCGGGCCGTTTCTTTGCATCAAATACGCCGCGCCCTACATGCGAAAGCAAAAAAGCGGCGCTATCGTCAATGTCGCATCCATCCGCGGATTGGATGTTGCGAGCCGCAAAGACCTCATAGATTACAGCGCGTCAAAAGCGGGCGTCATCAATCTTACGATCTCTCTTGCCAAAGAGCTTGGCCCTGACGGCATCCGCGTCAATGCCGTGGCGCCCGGCATCACCGAGAGCGAGCTTGTAAAGCGCCTCAATGCCGAGGCAAAAGGCAAGGCGGTCGCGGGCACGATCTTCAAGCGTATGGCACAGCCGGAGGAGATCGCAGGCGTAATACTCTTTCTTGCATCGGACGACGCATCATACATCACGGGCGAGACGATCACGGCTGATGCGGGATACCGACTGACTGAATTATGATGCTATGTCAGACACATGGAACGGCTACAAGAATTTTGACGAGTTTTTCACCGCGCAATGCGCGAAGTTTGCGGCAAGCCCGTGTCTGACCGAAGGCGAAACAGGCAAATCATACTCGTATGCCGAAATGGACGCATGGGTGGATCGCACTGCGGCGTATCTTGCCTCGCTTGGTCTAAAGAAAGACGATCGCTTCGCGACACTCACGCGCAACTGTCCCGAATTCTTTTTTTTGTATCTGGCGTCTTTGAAACTCGGCACGCTCATCGTGCCGCTTGCCGTAGATATTCCTGCAGAAGGCATCCGCAGGGTAGCCGAGCGCTTTGGCATACGCACACTTTTTTTCGGTGGTGAATCAGAGGCGCTTGTTGCGGGTCTGGGTGACACCATACAGACATTGATCCCGATACGCTCGCTTGCAGAAAAAGTCCCTACAGATCGTCCCGACAAAGCCCTGTTTCAAAACATCACCATGGACGATGCAGGATCGCTTTATTCAAGCTCCGGCACCACGGGAGTACCCAAAGGCATCCCGCATACGGCACGCAATCTCCTTGCCGCAGGGCGATCCCTTGCAGACGTATACGGATTCGGCCCCGCTGATACCCAGATGGGAGTTTTGCCTTG
Source organism: uncultured Candidatus Saccharibacteria bacterium (assembly GCA_964646295.1). Classification (GTDB taxonomy): domain Bacteria; phylum Patescibacteriota; class Minisyncoccia; order Sungbacterales; family HO2-52-23; genus 2-02-FULL-52-23. The sequence continues at coordinate 14,599 of CAZYED010000003.1, forward strand.
CTACCATACAGCACTTGCGATGTACGGGTTCTGGCCGAGCGTGATGGTGGGGAGCAACTTTGTACTCTTTGAGCGATTTCACCGCACGCGTTTCTGGAGCGACCTTGCGCATTATAAGATCGCATTTGTAGAAGTCGTGCCTACGATTCTTACCATACTTCTCAATGCGCCCGAAGGCGGGACACAGCACGATCTGAAATCTTTGCGCTTCATCGGATGCGGTTCCGCTCCTTTGCCGATCAATTTGCATCACGCGTTTGAAGATAAATTCAAAGTGCGGGTTGCCAATCAGTACGGCTTGAGCGAGGCCGCCCCCACACACCTCAATCCTCCGGAGCGCGACAAGAGAAAAGAGAGCTCTATCGGCCGCCCCATCCCCGTATGCGAAGTCAAAGTTGTGGACGAATCTGGTACTGAAGTACGGCACGGAGAGACAGGGGAGTTGATTATGCGCGGGGATAATGTGATCAAGGAATATTATGAGTTGCCTCAAGAAAGTAGTGCCGTGTTTCGCGACGGATGGTTTTGGACAGGCGATTTGGGATACAGAGACGCGGATGGATTTTATTTCCTCGCGGGGCGGCGCAAAGAGATGATCAGCCGCGGAGGCCAGAAAATATATCCCAACGAAGTGGACAATATCCTTTTGGGGGCACAGGGTGTAAAGGAGGCCGCGACCATCGGCGTACCCGATCCCGTGTATGGCGAAGAAGTGGTATCGTATGTAACATCTGTAGACGGCGTATTACCAGATGAAGACGCGATTCTTGCGTACTGTGCGACACTGCTCCCCAAATACAAATGCCCCAAGAAGATTATTTTCATAGACGAGATACCCAAAACTCCGTCGGGTAAAATCATGCGCCGCGTACTTGCTGAAAAATATGCACAAGAAAAATAGACCCATGAGGAAGAATACGAACGACAAAAGAAAAGTCGCGGTAGTTACGGGTGCCGAGCGCGGCATCGGCCGCGCTATCGTATGTACGCTTGCCGCATCCGGTATGGATGTTGCGATCGTCTACCACAAAGACGCGGTTGTCGCCAAAACTCTTGCGCGCGAGCTAGACGGTCTTGGCATGCGTGCAGTTGCCATCTGCGCCGATGTCGCGAATTTTGTCTCCTGCCGCGCGCTTGCGCGCGCGGTGAAAAAAGAATTCGGCCGTTGTGATGTCTTGGTCAATAACGCAGGAGTATTGAAAGACAAAACTCTTGCCAAGATGACCAAAGCGCAATGGGATCTGGTCATCCGCACCAATCTTGACGGCGTATTCCATGTGACGAAACAGATGCTTCCTCTCATGCAGGAGGGCGGGAGTATTATCAATATCTCATCCATCATCGGCACCACGGGCAATTTCGGCCAGACCAATTATGCGGCGTCCAAAGCCGGCATCATCGGATTTACCAAGTCGCTGTCGCGCGAGATGATGCGGCAGGGGATTACGGTCAATGCGATAGCGCCCGGCCTCATAGATACCGCCATGATCCGGAGTGTGCGCGAAGACAAACGCAATGAGCTCATCAAATGCATCCCCGCAGGACGCATGGGAACACCGGAGGAAGTGGCGTACCTCGTATCATTCCTCGCCTCCCCAAGAGCCCGCTACATTTCAGGAGCCGTCATAGGCATAGATGGAGGTTTGACATTATGAATCGTAAATGGCTACTTGCACTCTTAATTGCTATTGTCCCTATCGCTCAATTTGGAAGCGACTCTTTTGACAAGAGAATCACTGAAAAGGGATTGCTGTATCAACTTGAGAAAGACACAGTATCATTCGCCGAAACAGAAGTATTAGTACTGACTACTAGTATCCAGATGCATAGTGCAGTGGCAAATTTTTGTATGCAGAGTGAAAAACAGAACGAATGTCAGGAGATACGGCAGATTCTCGAAACCGAAAAAGGAAAAAAGGAGAAAGCAGAGCAAGGACTCCAAGGGAAAAAAGAACAATTCAATATAATCGAAAAACAATTTAGGTCTGCGATCTCACTCAAAAAATGGTTACAATGGATTGTTAATGGAATTTTCTATATAAGTGTATACGGTGCGCTTCTGATCGCAATATCTGATAGGAGAAAAGCTGAGGACTAACTTCTCATGCATTACCTTCGTCCGTATTTATCAGATCATCCGCTTGCGGATGAGGGGTTGCATTGAGAGATAACTTCTTGACATCCGCTCTCTATCTGATAATCTGACAGTATGAATTATGCCATGCGGACAATTGGACGGAAGGATGTCGCCATGCCCATAGGCAAGATCGGCCAACGCCGTCAGATCGTAATCCCCAAAGAGATATGCGATGCTCTAGGATTGCAGACCGGTGATTTTGTTGAGGTTAAACGAGTCAAGGCTACGGTTGTGATCAAGCCTAAGAAACTAATAGACGCTGATGAGGTACTCACGCCTGATCAAAGGGCTATGGTTAATGCCGGTCTTTCTAAAGCGGAAAAAGATATCAAAGCCGGCCGGGTAAACGGCCCATTTGATAGTATGACCACGCTTAAACGGCATCTCAATGCCGCGCATAAATAATGCGGATTTGCACGACGAGACATTTTGACCGAGCTTACGCCAAGACGCCGCCTGCAATAAAACGAGCATTGCTCAAGCAGGCGGCTTTTCTACTTGATGATATTTGGTATCCTTCACTTCGTGCCAAGAAATACGATGCGGAACGCTGGCAGGCACGGGTGAGTCGTGATTGGCGCTTTTACTTTCGCATAGAAGGAGACGCCTATGTTCTCCTTGACCTTATTTCTCATCCGAAATAGTAAGTACACATGTTCATACAGATCACTGATGCCAAAGCAGAACAGGAGAGCGAACTTCTCGCTTTTTATCGCCGCGTGTACCGGCAGGATCATCCGCTTTTACAAAAAAAGGATTTTCGGCAAAACTCGCCATGGACGGACAGAAAATTGCAGGACACTACGGCTATACGCCCGTGGGACTTTGGATGCAGGACGCGGTGCATCGCGCATTTTGGGCGGGGAATCTCGTGGTGGACGAAGCGTATCGGAGGCAGGGGATTGGCGGGCAACTCATCCGCGCGCTCGCGGACGAGGGAGAGGTGGGGCTTGATCTTGGTGCAAGTCCGATTGCCGAGCCCATGCTCGTAAAAGAGGGGTGGACGCATATGGGTGCTTTACATCGCTGGGTCGGTGTTTTGGATGCCGTGCGCGCGGTTCCTTTTGCGGAAAATCCTGATGTGCTCAAATCGTGCATCGTGACGGGCGATTTCCGAAGTACTCCTGTAAGCGATATACGCGAAGTCAAAGAGTTTGATTCTGATACGGATGTTTTCTGGAACGAGTATCGCAGAACGATCGCGTATGCCACGGATCGGAATGCACGGTATCTCAATTGGCGATATGCGCATCATCCCGTATTTTCATATAGTATGTGCGAGGCAATGGCTGACGGAAAAGTACAAGGGTTTGCGGTGGCCCGTCTTGAAAAAGCGCGGGGAGCGGGTGAGGGTCTTGTCGTCATGCGGATCGTGGAACTTGTGTCTTTTCCGCAGTATGAGATGCTGCTCCTGCAGCATCTCATTATGCGCGCGCATGAGCAGGGCGCGGTGATTATGGATTTCTTCTGCTCTTCTTTACGATTTGGCCGCGTGTTTGAAGATCGGGGATTCGGGGGAGATGCGGTATCGGGTCGTATCGCGCGGCTTTTCAGTCCTGTCGTGCTCTCCAAGTGGCCGATCAGTTTCAATGTGATCGCGACAAATACAGCGGCGGGTTCTGAACTGTCTTCGCAGGAGGAATGGTATGCGACTACGGGAGATGGCGATCAGGATCGCCCCAATAAATTATGATGAACTCCCAATTGACCACCGTAATGTATCACTACGTACGTCCCATGCCGGACCCGGACTTCCCGTATCTGAAAGCATGCGATCTTGCGCGCTTTGTCGCACAGCTGGATTATCTGCAGGAAAACTATCGCATCACAAGCTGGCCTGATGTCGCGGCGCATCTCGCGGGCAAAGCATCTTTGCCGGAGCGTGCGTGCCTGCTGACTTTTGATGACGGCCTGCGCGACGCGTATACGCATGTATATCCTCTGCTCCGCAAGCGCGGGCTTTCGGGGCTTTTCTTCCCGATGGCGCGTACGCCGGATCAGGGACTCGCAGGAGTGCAGACGCTTCAACTGATCGCAAACAAGTTTTCCGATCCCGCGGAGTTTGAAGGCATGCTGTTTGCAAAGCTGTCGGCAGGCGAGCGCGACCAATTCATGGCGGACATCGCGCGGGAAAAAGTGGAATATCCGCCCGATCGCTTCGGAGAAAACAAGCTCCGCTCATCGAGGCGCGTGATCAATACATATATGTTTCGCGAGCTCGCGCCTATACTTGATGAGATATGTCGCGAGCGGATAGGCGAGCCAAAAGAGCTTGGCCGCGCGTTCTATCTTGGGGATGGCGACATGCGGGAGATGGCCGCCGGCGGGATGTACTTCGGGGGACACGGGATTACGCACTGGCGCATGACGCGCCTGACGCCTGATGAACTCCACAAAGAACTTGCGGCCTCGCGCGAGTTTTTGGCGCCATACGCATCGGGGCCGCTTGCGCTAAGCTACCCGTATGGCGACCATAATGACGCGGTGATATCTGCCGTGCGTGATGCGGGATTTGTCGCCGCGTTTGCCGACAGGATGGAGGGGTTGGCGGATTCGCTCTATGCGCTTCCGCGTGTGGATACGATACATGTGGCACCGAAGTGAGGGAGTAGGTTGTAGGAAGTAGCTTGTCGGCGCTTAGTATTCCATTGTCTACTACCTACCACCCACAACCTACGAACTTTGTTTATGAAAACTATTTTTGTATCAATAATTTCGGGGGTGGAAGCGAAAAATCTTCTGCGCACCAATGTGATATCCTCGCTTATCGCGCAAGAGGATATTCGTGTCGTGCTTTTCGTGCGGAGCCGGGAGCGGATCGCGTTTTATGAAAAAGAATTCAGCCACTCGCGTCTTGCGTATGAGCCGGCGCCCGATGCGGAGTCCGGGCGCATGTGGAAATACTTTGAGCGCCTGCGGCATTATCTCATAAACACGCGGAGCCAGAAATTGTACAAGACGCTCGCGTATCAGGATCGGCGCAATCTGATCGCGTACATTGCAAGCAGTCTCGTCAGCGCCGCGCTCGCGCATCGCGCGATCCGGCGTCTTGTGCGCGCGCTTGAGATGGCGCTCGTGCGGGACGATCCGTTTGCGCCGTATTTTGAGAAGTACAAGCCGGATCGCGTGTTTCTCGCCAATCTCTTTGACGGCACGGAAGTGGATCTCCTGCGCGGAGCCAAGCGCCGCGGCATCTCATCCGTAGGATTTATCAATTCATGGGACAAGGTGACGAGCAAGGGCTTTGTGCGGCTTCTGCCGGATACTCTGCTGGTACCCAATAATCTCGTGCGGGATGAGTCGGCAGCGCTTCTGGACGTAGCGCCCGCGAAAACCGCCGTTGTGGGATTGCCGCAGTACGACATGTACGCGTCCTCGGACGGTCTCCTCCTGCGCGAGATATTTTTCCAAAGAATTGGATTTGATCCTGCAAAAAAACTGATCGTCGTCGCTCCCGCAGGATCAAGCTACGGAAGCACCGACCGCGATATTGTAAACGTGCTCGCATCTTTTGGCGACAAAGGCGCTCTGAAACAGCCCTTTTCCCTCGTCGTCCGCTTCCAGCCCAATGACTTTGTGGAGCGCGCAGGATTCCCCGAGCGCCCGTGGATACGCTATGAGTCGCCCGGGACGCGGTTTGCCGCAAAGCGCGGGATGGACTGGGATATGAATGCGGATGAACTCCTGCATCTGAAAAACACGCTTGCCCATGCGGATCTTTTTATCACCTACGGCTCAAGCATCGGGATTGACGCCGCAATCTATGACAAGCCGGTAGTGATGGTGGGATTTGAGATCAATCCCGACAAGCCGCATCTTGACCGACCGTCGCTCCGCTACGGCACGGAGCATATCACCAAGGCATTGGCTCCCGGCGGCATGCGGCTTGTAAAAAGCAGTGAGGAGCTTGCGCTCGCCATCAATGAATATTTTGAAGCCCCGGCGCGCGATCGCGAGGGGCGGCAGAAATTGGTCGCGGAGCAGTGTGGCGAGATTGACGGCAGGGCGGGGGAGCGCATTGCATCCGCAATTCTTGCGGGGATGTAGCGTACCGGGTAATCTAGGATATTGATATGAGCAAAAAGGGTATACGGACAATTTGCGTGATCAACGGCAAACGGGGCGGATTCAACGCCCTGCTTCCGACCATGCGCGCGATTGAGAGGCACCCCGGCCTGAAACTGCAGGTCATGCTGACGGATATGCATCTGGCGGAGCTTTTTGGGCGTACCGTAAAAGACGCGCGCACATGGGTCCATATCACGAAAACCGTGGATATCGCCCAGCGCGGCGACTCCGCGCGCGAGCGTACGGAGGCGCTCGGCCGCGGGCTTGCTCATATGGCGGAAGCTCTTGCCGACATGCGCCCTGATATGATCCTGCTCCTTGGCGATCGCTCGGAGACTCTGGTCGCGGCTTTTGCCGCACTCCAGCTCAAGATTCCCGTGGCGCACATACAGGGAGGCGAGATATCGGGCAACATTGACGGCATCCAGCGCCATGCGATCACGAAGCTCGCGCACCTGCACTTTGCCGAGACCGAAGACGCGCGCAAGCGGATCATCGCTTTGGGAGAAGAGCCATGGCGAGTGTCGCGCGTGGGCGCGCCTTACATTGATTTCATCCGCGAGAAACTGTATACTTCGCCCCGTGAGGTTCGTAAAAAATACGGACTTGCCCCGCGCGAGAAATTTGTCCTCGTGCTCCAGCATCCGGTGACGACCGAGCCCGATCGCGCGTATCATGATATGCGCGAGACGCTCGCGGCGGTCAAAGCATCGGGACTTCGCGCGATCGCGGTGTATCCCTGCTCTGATCAGGGATACCAAGGGATCATAGATGCGCTTGAGGAAGAGAGATCAAACACGCAGTTTACAATCTATAAAAATATTCCCGCGGAGGATTTTATCGGGCTTGAAGCCACAGCGGCGGCTTTGGTCGGCAATTCAAGCGCGGGGATTTATGAAGCGCCGTATGTCGCGTGTCCTTTTGTGAGCGTCGGCAAGCGGCAGGAGGGACGGGAGCGGGAAAACAACGTCATTGATGTCGTACCCGATCGCGGGAAAATATTTGCCGCCATCAGGCGCGCCGCGGGTCCCGCGTTTCGCAAAAGCATGCGTCCGCGCAATATCTACGGCGACGGGCGCGCGGCAGGACGCATCGTACGCGTGCTTGCGTCAGTCCCGCTCGGCCCCAAACTTTTTGAGAAGAAAATTACCTACTAAATCCGTCTTGATGAAAAACAAGCACCTCAAGGAATTTTACGATCGCGTGTACGCCAAAGGCGAGCAGAAGCACTATACGAAGCTCCGTCTTGCGGGCAAAAAGCTTGCGGCGGATCGCCAAGCCGTGCTCGCGGAGCTTGACTGGCGCGGCAAGACCGTGCTTGATGTCGGATGCGGCACGGGCGAGACTCCGTATCTCATCGCAAAGCGCGGGGCCAAAAAAGTCGTCGGCATTGATTATGCGCCGCAGGCAATCGCGGTAGCCAACGCCACCTATCGGGCGCCCAACCTTTCTTTTCAGATAAAAAATGTGACGGCCGTACGCGAACGGTTTGACGCGGTGATCATCATGGGGACGCTTGAGCATATAGACAACCCATTGGGTCTTTTGAAAAAACTGAAGACGTTGCTCAATCCGGGCGGCTCAATCATTGTGACCTCTCCCAACTGGTCCAATCCCCGCGGATATATGCTCCTGCCTCTGCTCTTTCTCTTCCGCGCGCGGATCACGCTTGTAGATATCCATTATTTCACGCCCGTGGAGTTTATCGGATGGGCGCGTAAACTCGGTATGAAGCTTGCATGGCGCACCACGGATCAGAACTGGTCGCATGGCAAAAAGCTTGTGGCTGATTTTGAGCGACGTCTGCCCAATGTTCTGCGCGACTCAAAGCTTCCTCTGGATCAGAAGCGCATCACGAAATTTACCAAGTGGATTGAGACCCATATCCTGCCGCTTGAAAAAGACCAGCCGCATACCGGCGCCATCGGCGTATACCACTTCAAAAAGTGAATAACTTGAGATTGACAGCCGATTTCTGTTCTACGACAATAGACGTATGCCCGAGAAGAAAATGACAATTGAAGACCTTGCGGAAGTCATTCAGCGTACTATGGCAAGCAAGGAGGATTTGAAGCAGTTTGTCACGAAGGATGACTTGAAACAGCTTGTCACTAAAGGCGAACTGCGGGATTTGCGGGAAGAAATTCTTGAAGGCTTTGGCTCCCTACGCGAGGATGTCCATTATATCCGCACTACGATGAACATGCTTGTGCAAAACGATACGGCGCAGGATGCCGAAATCGGAAGGCTAGATATCCGCGTAAGTAAACTGGAACAGAAAAAAGCGGGCGTGGGCGCATAATGCGACCCTTGTCTTTTTACAACGCAACCTTTGACGGCCGCGTTGATTCGTGCTAGGAAAGCAGAGTCGTCGCACCTTGATTTTCTATGTAACCACACACGGGAGAGGGACTGGTATGTCTCGCGAAGATGATGTTTTTGGTCCGAGCAGGATACCGACGCAATGGGCAACGCCTGTGCCGCCGAAAGTCGGATGGATGCGACAATTTCGCTATTTCATCAAGAGGTATGAATCAATCAGATATGTTGCGGGCGATGTCGTAGAGTGCGGGCTCGGAGAGGGCAATACTTTTTTGATGCTCGCCTATCTTGTAGGAAGCGAATGGCCTGATAGTCAAATCCGCGCCCTGCCACGAGTACTTTGGGGTTTTGATTCTTTTGAGGGTTGGCCGGATCCCACAAAGGATGATCAATCTCCGCGCAATCCGCAAAAGGGCGAGTGGCGCGTATCGCAAGAGATGATACTGGAGCGGCTGGCCGCATCCTCAATACCGCAAGAGTTCCCTGATGTCATGATCAGAATCGTCCCGGGATTCTTTGCGAGTACGCTACAAGACTTTCCCGAACGCCCCATCGCATTTCTGCATATTGACTGTGATCTCTATACGGGGTACCGCGATGTCCTAACCGCTCTTTTCCCAAAAGTGGCAAAAGGCGGGGTAGTCCTTTTTGACGAGTACAAAGAGTTTCCTCCTCTCCCCGAGTATGATTATGGACGGATTGAAAAGTGGCCGGGAGCTACGAAGGCGATAGATGAGTACTTCGCGGATTCTCCATATGCCATTCGGTCCTACCTCATTAATCACTGGCCGGGCTCTAGGAAGTACTTTGTCATTAAGGAGTAATCGTCCATACGACCTGCTGAGTTGATTCTCCGCAGGATGATTGCCCGGCGGGGTTTATCTCCGCCGGGTTTCAAATTACTTGAAAACAATAGCGTTTGCGTATAGTTTTAGAGGTATGCATGTGCTTGGTATCATACCTGCGCGGGGGGGTTCAAAGTCTATCCCGGGCAAAAACATAAAATTGCTTTGCGGCAAACCGCTTATTGCGTGGTCTGTTGAGAGCGCGAAAAAGTCGCGCTTGATGACACGTGTAATTGTATCAACCGACGATCCGGAGATCGCGGATGTCGCGAAAAGGTATGGCGCTGAAGTGCCGTTTTTGCGGCCTGCTGAAATCGCGCAGGATCTGTCTACGGACGTGGAATTTTTACTGCATGCGCTGAATTTTCTGCGCGAAAAGGAAGGCTATGAGCCGGAGATTGTCGTGCGCTTGCCGCCGACGTCGCCACTGCGTACTGCGGCGCATATAGACGAGGGGATTGAAAAACTGATCGCGACTCCCGATGCGGATGCCGTGCGTCCGATCTGTGAGGCTCCGAAGCATCCGTACAAGCTCTGGAAGATCTCAAAAGACAAGAGATTTTTGGAGCCGTTCCTGCCCGCGTCCTTCACGGGATTTGACGAGCCGCACAATATGCCGCGGCAGATGTTTCCGAAAGCATACATTCATACGGGTGCTACGGACGTGATACGCACGCGGACGCTCTATGAGCAGAAGTCCACATCGGGCAGAAATCTTGCATACTTTTTCATGACGCCGGAAGACTCGGTGAATATTGACCACCCGATTGATTTTGAGATCGCGGAGTTTTTGATGCAAAAGCGCCTCGACAGAGATGGGGGATGACAGGTAATTTAACAAACCCTTACGATCGTAAGCGTTTGTTAAATTTCGTTTCTTGCACTCATATCTGCACAGGAAAGGGACTGAAGGCAGGTTGAAACGAAAGCTGATATATGATAGTTATAGAGAGTGTTATGGCGACGAAAACCCCGCGGAAAAACCGGAAGGTAGTGGTTGCCGTGAGCGGCGGTTTTGATCCGGTGCATGTGGGGCATGTGCGGATGTTTGAGGCCGCGCGAAAACTCGGGGACGAGCTCGTCGTGATTTTAAACAACGACAACTGGCTCCGCAAGAAAAAGCGCCATGTATTTATGCCCGAAGCCGAGCGCAAAGAAGTGATTGCGGCGTTTCGCGCGGTGGATCGCGTCGTGCTCACGAGTCACGACGCCGATCCGGCGGATATGAGTGTGGCGCGTGATCTGGAGCGTCTCAAGCCCGATGTATTTGCAAACGGCGGGGACCGTTTCGCCGACAATATCCCCGAAGTCGGCGTATGTAAAAAGCTCGGGTGCAAAATGGTGTTTCGCGTAGGCCGCGGCGGCAAGGTGCAGTCAAGCTCATGGCTTTTAAATAATTTTGTGGCAAAGACCGTTAATTCCTAAGAATCTTCTATGCCGTTTGAGAAGAAAAATATGTTTGACTTCAACCGCCTTTTCATCTTTGAGATGGCAAACAATCACCAGGGCCTGCGCGAGCATGGTTTTAAAATCATCAACGCGATGGCGGACATTGCGGAGCGTCGCGGCGTGCGCGCGGCGATGAAATTGCAGTTTCGCGATTTGGACACGTTTATTCATCCGAGTCATCGCGACTCCAAGGAAAACAAACATATCCCGCGCTTTATGTCTACGCGCCTCTCGGAGGAGGAATTCGGAGCGTTGGTCGCGGAGATCAAGCGGCGGGGACTTATCTCCATCTGCACGCCTTTTGACGAGCCGTCCGTGGACAAGATTGAGCGTCTCGGGATTGAGGTGATCAAGATCGGCTCATGCTCCGCGCATGACTGGCCACTGCTTGAGCGGGTGGCTGAAACCGGCAAGCCCGTGATCTGCTCCACAGGCGGACTCTCTATAAAAGATATTGATAAGATTGTAAGCTTCTTTGAGAAGCGCGCGGTACACTTTGCGCTGATGCATTGTGTGGCGCAATATCCCACGGCCAACGGCAAACTGCATCTCAATCAGATTGAGACCATGCGCAAGCGCTATCCGGGAGTCACGATCGGATTTTCCACGCATGAGGAGCCGGGCAATCTCAACGCGGTGCGCGTGGCATATGCCAAAGGCGCGAGGATTTTTGAGAAACATGTGGGTGTCGTAACGGACGATATTACGCTCAACAAGTACTCCGCGACGCCCGAGCAGGTGGATGCATGGATCGGAGCGTTTTTGGAAGCGGAGGAATCGTGCGGCGGCGAGGGCGAGCGCGTGATTGAACAGAAAGAAAAAGACGATCTGCGCTCGCTCGCGCGCGGCGTCTATGCGCGCGAGGAAATCGCGCGCGGGACTCCAATCAGGCGGGAGGACGTATTTTTTGCAATGCCGCTTGGGGACGGTCAGCTGATCAGCGGACGGTTTCAGGATGGGTTGGTCGCCGACCGCGATTATCTGCCGAATGAATCGATCTCGTCCTCTCTGCGCCCGGAGAAGCCGTCGCGCAAAGAGATCGTGTACCACTCTATCCACGCGGTAAAAGGCATGCTCAATGAAGCGCGGATTCCGGTGGGGCATGATTTTTCCGTGGAACTCTCGCATCATTATGGGATTGACCGGTTCCACGAAATCGGATGTACGATCGTGGAGTGCTTCAACCGCGAGTATGCGAAAAAACTGATCATCCAACTGCCGGGCCAGTGGAATCCGGAGCATTTCCATAAGCGCAAGGACGAGACTTTTCATGTACTTTCCGGATCCATGGAAGCGGTGATCAACGGCAAGCGCAAGACACTGGAAGCGGGCGACACTTTGTGGGTCCCGAGGGGGGTGGTGCACGGGTTCGGTACAAAGGACGGCGTGATCTTTGAGGAGATCTCCACGACGAGCCATAGCGACGATTCGTTCTATGCGGACAAGAAGATCGCGACGATGCCCCGCGACGAGCGCAAAACCAAGCTTTTGAACTGGGGCCAGCATCAGCTTGAGGAGATTGTTGAAGAAGACCTGACAGAAAGGGTATAATACACCGATGCTGAAAGTCGTTGTTTTTGATTTTGACGGCGTGATCGTGGATTCAAACCGCATCAAGGAAGACGCTTTTTACCGGCTGTTTGAGGGACACCCTCATATCTCGCGGGAACTGGTGGCGGATGTCCTGATGCGCAATGTCGGAACCCGTTTTGATATTTTGCGGGATATTTTTGTGCGTTCGGGAGCGCAACCGGATGAAATCACGCGGCTGGTGGATGAAAGCGCCGCGCGTTTTGATGCTATGGTGCAGGAGCGGATTGCGACGCGAGGCTTGGCGCCCGGAGCACGTGAGACGCTTGAGGACTTGAGCAAAAACATATGCCTGTATATAAATTCTGCGACTCCGGAGACGGCCCTCAAGGCCACGGTGGAGCACCTCGGGATTCAGGGTCATTTTCGAGCGGTACATGGGGCGCCGCCGACCAAAGAAGAAAATTTGCGTGCGATCATGGCGCGTGAAGGAGTGGAGGCCGGAGAAGTCGTGGTCGTCGGGGACGGGGAAGGGGATATGCTCTCGGCGACTGCATGCGGCACGCATTTTATCGCAATAGACAGCGGCTTTTATCCGTGGGGTGAAAACCCCGCTTTTCCGGTCGTGCCGAGCATACAAGCGGCGCGCGCGGTACTTGAAAAAATAACGGTGTAATTTTTCAAAAATGAAAGTAAAAATCATCGGAGCGGGATCCATAGGCAATCATCTGGCGCAAGCGAGCCGCAGAATGGGGTGGGAGGTGGCGATCGTGGACGCGGATCCCACAGCGCTTGAGCGGACGCGCACGGATATCTACCCCAAGCGCTATGGTGCATGGGACGATGCGATCCGGCTTTTTCGCGCAGGCGAGGAGCCGAAAGGAGGTTTTGACATCATCATGATCGGCACGCCGCCGGATTCGCATGCAAAACTTGCGCTTGCCTCAATCGTGGAGAGTCCGCGCCTCCTGCATATTGAAAAGCCGCTTGCGACCCCCGATCTTGCGGGTATTGCGGAGTTTGAAGCCGCGATGCGCGCGCATCCCGATACGATCGTAACCGTAGGATATGATCATGCGGTTGCCGAGAGCGCCGAATTTGTGCGCGATACCGCGGCGAGCGGCGCTGTCGGAGCCATTCTTACGATTGATGTGGAGTTTCGCGAGCATTGGCGGGGGATTTTTGCTGCACACCAGTGGCTTGCGGGGCCTCACGACAGCTATCTCGGATACTGGCGGCGCGGAGGCGGGGCGGGCGGCGAGCATTCGCATGCTTTGCATCTCTGGTTCTTTTTTGCGCGGGCGCTCGGGTGGGGCGTCCTTAAGGAATCAAAAGTCATGTTTGATATCCGCAAGGAAAACGGTGCGGAGTATGACCGCCTCGCGGCTTTCCTCCTCAAGACTGATGAGGGCGGTATGGGCCGTGTGGTGCAGGATGTGATCACGTACCCCGTCCGCAAATGGGCGCGTCTGCAGGGCGACAAGGGATATATAGAGTGGATATGCGGCGGGTCGCCTGAAGGGGATCTCGTCCGATGGCAGAAAGAGGGAGAAGATGTCCGGGAAAAAGTATTCGCCAAAAAGCGCCCTGATGATTTTTATCGCGAGACTACGCACTATGCAGATCTCCTGTCGGGTGCTGTCAAGCCCGCGGATTCGCCCCTTGCATACGCACGGGGCAGGGACGTCATGGAGATCCTCCACAAGACCTATCCGCTTAATGCGTAGTTACTATAAGTATGAAAAATAAAAAATACGCATACGGACGGACGACGCTCTACGCCGATGACAAGGTGGAGGTTGTATTGATTGAGTGGCCGCCGGGAGCGAAGTCCGCCGCGCACGATCACGGGACTTCGCATGGCATGATCCGCGTGCTTGAGGGCATGGTGTATTGCGATAATTTTTCCAAAAAGACCAAGCAGTTTACGAGCCGTCTCGTCGGGAGAAAAGGCGACATGCTTTTTGAGACGCCGGATATCGTCCATATCATGGGCAATAATTCCAAAACAAAGCGCGCCCTCGCTCTGCATGTCTATACGCCTCCGTTGAAAATGAAAGTGTATTCCGATGCAGAGTTGAAGCGATAATCTTGATCACCATGACTTTGGGCGAAAAAGCGGAGATTTCAAAATTTATCATCCGGCATGCGGTGGAAAAGTATCCGCGTATTTTTGCGGCGTGCTCGTTTGGCAAGGATTCGCGCGTCGTCGCGGATCTTGCCATGCAGGTAAGGCCCGACATTCAGTTTATAGGCATTGATACCGGCTATGAATTTCCCGAGACGCTTGCTTTTGCCGACCGATTGGTACAGGAGACCGGCATGAAGTTTCGCTGGGTACGGGCATCGCCCGAGGCGCGGCGCAAGATAGATGAATCGTACGGCGATTCATTCGTTAAAAATGATCAATACAAATGCTGCGAGATGAAGATACCGGCGATTGAAAGCGTCATGCATGAGTATGACGCATGGATTACGGGTCTGCGGCGCGACGAGACCGAACATCGGAAAAACACGGGGCTTGTGGAAGACGGTAAAATCGCAAAAGTGAATCCGATTGCATTTTGGAACAAGGATGAAATATGGCAGTATATCAAAGAGCATCGCCTGTCATATCATCCGCTGTATGACGCAGGCTATCCGTCTCTCGGGTGCAAGCCCTGTACGACTTCAGGCAAGATCCGCGATGGCGGCGGACGGCAGGGACAGTTTGAGCGCGCGGGACGGTTTGCCGGCACCGAGCATGCGGGACAGGAGTGCGGATTGCATCTGATGTAATTATGAAAATACTTATCTTAGGCGGCGACGGGTATCTGGGGTGGCCTACGGCCATGCATTTTGCGGCGCGGGGCCATGAGGTTGCGGTCGCGGATAATTTGGGCAAAAGATTTTGGGAGGCGGAGATGGGAGTCACGCCGCTTTTTCATATCCCGCCTCTGCAGAGGCGCGTGCGCATATGGAATGAAATGAAGCGGGGCCCGAAGCCCATGCGGCTTTATATCGGCGACATCGCCCAGAATCATCGTTTTGTCTATCATCTCTTTGAGGATTTCCGGCCGGACGCGGTGGTGCATTATGCCGAACAGCCGTCAGCTCCGTATTCCATGGTGTCGCGCCTGCAGGCGGTCTCAACCCAGATCAATAACGTCTCGGGGACTTTGAATGTGCTTTTTGCGATGAAGCGCTACACGCCCGCGGCACATCTCATCAAGCTTGGCACGATGGGCGAGTACGGCACGCCCAATATTGATATTGAGGAAGGATGGATTGAGATTGAACACAAAGGCAGGAAAGACCGGATGCTATTCCCCAAACAGCCGGGATCGTTTTATCACTTGAGCAAAGTGCATGACAGCCACAATATTGAGTTTGCGTGCCGCATCTGGGGCATGCGCGCGACCGACTTGAATCAGGGAGTCGTCTATGGCATTGAAACCGATGAGACGGCCATGCATCCGGAACTGCTGACATCATTTCACTATGACGAAGTATTCGGGACGGCTCTCAATCGTTTTGCCGTGCAAGCGGTGGCGGGCATGCCGCTCACGGTGTACGGCGCAGGCGGCCAGACACGCGGATTTCTCAATATCCGCGATACGCTTCAGTGCGTGGAGCTTGCCGCGATGCATCAGGCAAAGGAAGGGGAGTTTCGCGTATTCAACCAGTTTACGGAAGCGTTTAGCGTGACGGATCTTGCGCACAAGGTAAAAGAAGCGGGCGAAGCTCTGGGGTTGAGCGTTGCGATCGCAAACGTGGAAAATCCCCGCATAGAAAAAGAAACACATTATTACAACCCCAAAAATACGGCGCTTTTTTCGCTCGGGCTCAAGCATCACCCGCTGACGCAGGACGTGATCACGGGCATGCTCAAAAAAATCATGTCTTCGCGCGACGCCATAGATCGCGCCACGATCAACCCCACGGTGAAGTGGCGGAAGAATTAAATAAC
>CAZYED010000003.1:30908-33395 GCA_964646295.1 uncultured Candidatus Saccharibacteria bacterium
AATAACAAATTACAAGCACCAAATCACAAAGAGTTTTGTTGTAGTTTAGTCAGATCACTATGAAAATATTGGTAACCGGAGGGGCGGGGTTTATCGGATCGCACCTGCTTGAAGATGTGATCGCGGCGGGACACGACGTCGCGTCTTTGGATTATCGCGATCCCGCGGGCGCAATCGCGGGAGCGCGATACTTCAAAACGGATTTTTGCGAGTGGGATGCGCTGATGCGCGATTTTAACGCATACAAGCCCGATGTCGTCGTGCATCTTGGCGCGATTCCGTCCGTGCAAAAATCCATCCTGGATCCTCTGCCTACGATGCGGTCGGGTGTGACGGGTACGTACATGGTGCTTGAGGCTTCGCGCCTTGCGGGCGTCAAGCGCGTGATTTTAGCGTCATCGGGCGCCGTGTTCGGCTCCGCCGCGGCGGAGTATTCCGGCAAATTGCTTGATGAGTCCGCACCTCTGCGGCCGCTCAATCCCTACGGGCTTTCCAAAAAGATGGGCGAGGAAATGCTGGCGCTCTGGGCATCCAAAGAAATCTGGGACGGGCCGGATACCGTGTCGCTTCGGTTTTTTAATGTCTTCGGGCCGCGTCAACGGCGCGACTCGGCGTACGCGAGCGCGATTGAGCGATTTTTATACCAGTGGGAGGCGGGGGAGCCGTTTACCATCGTGCCTGACGGCAAACAGCGCAGGGATATGGTGTACGTCAAAGACGTGGCGCGCGCGGTGCGGCTTGCCTGCGAGCATGCCGAGCCTTTGCGCGGCGAGCAGATCCATATCGGGAGCGGGACCAACTACTCAATTCTTGAAATGGCGGATATCATCGGAGGAGCGGATCACCCACGGATTTTCATAGAGCCGCGCGCGGGAGAAATCCGCGAGACGCGCGCCGATATTTCAAAAGCGAAACGGGTGCTCGGGTGGGAGCCGCAAACGCCGTTTGTCGCGGGAATAGAGGCGATGAAAGAGGAACTGAAGAAAAAATCCTAGAATATGGAAGAAAAAAAAGTCTTGGGTATCGTAACCGCGAGGGGCGGATCAAAGAGGATAATGAACAAACATGTGCTCGGGATTGTTACTGCGCGGGGCGGATCAAAGAGGATTCTGAAAAAAAGCATCGCATTACTTGCGGGGCGTCCCATGATGGCATGGGTGTTGGCGGCGATGAAGCAGGCCTCGTCAGTCAACCGGATCATCGTGGATACGGATGACGAGGAAATGGCGCAAGTCGGGCGCGCCAGCGGCGCTGAAATCCTGTACCTGCGGCCCGCAGAGCTTGCGCAAGACTCTACCGGCCACGTGCCGGTCTTAAAACATGCGCTTGAGTTTCTGCGCGACAAAGAAGGGTACCGGCCGGATGCCGTCGTGCTGGTACAGCCGACGAGCCCTTTGGTGACCCCACGGCAGATTGATGACACGGTGGAGCTTTTATTTGCAAGTGGCGTTGACTCCGTAGAGACGGTCTTTGAGGCCCCGACTGTTTTCCACCCGTACAATCTGCGCGTCATTGACGAAAAAGGATTCACGAAGTTTTTGATGCCCGAGGAGCGCGCGGCCGCGGCCAAGGCAGGCAAGCGCCCGCCCGTGTATGTCATCGGCACGGTCTATACGTTTCGCCCCGACAATTTATGGAAATATGGTACGATTCAGGGCGAGACAAGCAAGTCCGTGATCATTGACCGCGCATCCGGGATTGACGTGGATGAGCCGCTGGATCTGGTGATCGCGGAGGCGATCCTTGCCAAAGGAGGAAGAGGGCAATAGCGACTGCGGGCAGAGAGGATATACGAAGGGGATGTTCCGCCACCTTATTTCAGGAGGGAAAAGATGTTAGCATCTTCTTGTTTGATCTGCGATCGGATCGCTTTGATCGCAAGCGAGGACAATCCGTACTTTGTAAAAGAGCTTGAGACAGGATACGTAGTTCTTGGCGATCATCAATTTTATCGGGGATATACGCTCATTCTTTTCAAGCGGCATGTGACGGAACTGCATATACTGGACGCCGATGTCAGGCGGAAGTTTTTGGACGAGATGGCGATTGTCGGCAAAGCCGTGTGGAGGGCGTTTGAGCCTCAAAAACTCAATTACGAGATACTCGGCAATACCGACCCGCATCTCCATGCGCATATTTTCCCGCGCATGAGCACGGACACGGATTTCTCCAGACCCGTCTGGAATACGCCTGAAGCGATCCGTAAGTCCGACGTTGCTCGGCCGACGTCAGAGGAGCTTGGCGTGCTCAAAGAGACGCTTCTTGGCGCACTGATGCATTGTCTGCGTTCAATCCCGAGATAGCGTTTTGATGAAGGTATGCCGTTGTACAGTGGAAGCGGATATCACGAAAGCGCGATCAAGATCGCGCCTGCGACAGCGAGCGCGGATCCCGCAAGGATCCGCGCTTTTATTTTTTCTTTGAAAAAGATAGCACCCCAGACAAGCGCAAAAAGAATACCGAGCCGTTTGGTTGCAGAGACGTAGC
>CAZYED010000004.1:0-16292 GCA_964646295.1 uncultured Candidatus Saccharibacteria bacterium
TCTCGTTTTGAGGAGGGTGTCCAGGAGAAAGCGAGAAAACATCAGGAACTTTCGCGCGCGGGCGCCGGCGCAAAATTCGGGGGGCATGGGCTGTATATGAAGACGGGAGAGGTTACGATCCGCGATGAATCGGAAGTGGAGCGCGTGACACGCTTGCATACGGCGACGCATCTCCTGCATGCGGCTTTGCGCGCGGTCTTGGGCCCTGAAGTCCGGCAGGACGGATCGGATATTACCGTGGAGCGTACGCGCTTTGATTTTAAGTTTGGGCGTAAACTCACGCCGGAGGAAATAAAAAAGGTGGAGGACTGGGTCAATGATGCTGTCCGGCGCGATTTGAAAGTGCAGTGGGAGGAGATGGCATATGAGGAGGGAGTCAAAAAGGGCGCTCTGGGATTTTTCCGCGAGAAGTATCCACCACGCGTCAAAATATACACGATGTATGACGCGGCAGGCGACGAGGTGGTGTCGTGCGAATTTTGCGGCGGGCCGCATGTGACGCATACTGCCGAAGTGGGAAAGTTTAAGATCATCAAGGAAGAAGCATCGTCTGCCGGAGTGCGGAGAATACGCGGCGTGGTGGAATGACAGCCTGCGCGCTTGACATAGGCTATTATTTGTGATATAATTGCAGGCATGATGCTCATGATGAGTATCGTGTTTTTGTTCTTACAACGTTGTGAAGGAGATGGACGATGGCAGGAAATGAGCACGATCTGTACGGTGGGGCGCAACAGTCGGAGCCGGTCACGGCGGCAGACAGGCGGAGTAACAAACATCGTATGTTTCCCTACATTGTGACGGCGATCATCGCGATGTGGGTGGGTGGGTTCGCGGCCCTCGGGTACTATCTATCGCAGGTGTCGCCCAATGCGGTGCCGGAGGCGCTCAACGAGATGCTGGAGACGCCACGCGTCGCTGATGCAGTGCCCGCCCCATATCCGCAATGGGTGGTGGATGTCCGGGGTGGGGGACACGAGGAGTTTTTTGAGGACCTTTGTCGCGGCGTTGCTTTTGTAGAACGCTATGCGGACTTTGCAAAGCCTGTGGCTCCCGCAGGCGAACTTTCCGCAGACACCAATTTGCCGGATGTGGTGGGATCGCTAAAGGTACGGAACTATGCGCTCGTGGTGGCGCGGAACTTGTACCAGACATTCTCGTTCCGGCACTCTAGTCGCCTGCATCTCTGTATACTCACTACGTTAAGCCCGTGGAGCTTTTACGACGGGCATGATCTGATGAAAGTCTTACTCCGTGTGATGCAGACAACAAATCTCACTCCTGCTGATCTTGGCGCTGACGTTGACGCTAAGGCCATGCGCGAGATATTGATCGGCGATCTGCGCGATCAACTGCAGGAGTATCGGGATGCGCCGAGACCACCAGTAGACTCGACAAATCCAATTGAGTATGTCACCATCATCGCGCAGTGGCAGGCGAGTTGGAACCTCACTCCACAGGAGCTTTTTTTACAAACACAAGAGATCGCGGCCTTGGAGGAGCTGGCCGCGCAAGACAGAAAAGAAAGGGCCGGCGTAATGCCACCCCGATAACCCAAACGCCCGCCGACCCTCTGGGTCCGGCGGGCTTCTCAATTGCCCGAATGCGGGAAATATAAATATATGGTCTTCGCAAGACCATATATTTATACGGAATTGAAGAGAGACCCGCGTGATGCGAGTCTCTCGGAATGGTCCCCTCTGTCAGCCGAGTCGCCGATTGAGGGCGTATCCGAAGCCGATGAGCAGGGGCTCCAGAGTATAGCCTTTTTCACTTCCGACTGCGGTGTCAACAATAATGGGGTGGGTCGGCGATGTAGAGCGGAGCCAAAATTTATGTTTACTACACAGTGTTTCCAACTCGTTCACAAATTGGATCATTTGCGGGAGCCTGCTTTCAGGCTTCCATGGAAGATCCGGCCAAAACATAGCGGCGACGCCAGCCGCTATTTGGATTGTGCGTTCGTGTTTTTGTGAGCTTATGCACAGTTCATCTTCCCGAAACGGGCGCAGATCATACGGCGGCATCATATCAAATGGAGCTCCCAGTTCCGCTTCACTGACTACCCCTCGCGCATCTTGAAAATCTCCATCGGGTCGGCGGACGACAGCATGCACGACGGCGCCATCTCGTAGGATGCCCATGATTGGCCAACCCAAACCACGATGGAGCGCTTTTGCAAACGCGAAGCACTCTCCATGTACAAACATGGGTATCCATAGTTCGCGCGCCATTGTAATGTCTTCTTCATGCGGTTGGACGAGAACCGTGGTCATATAACAGTCTCCTTTGTCTGGAGTTGTGGCTGTGCCCCATGCTGCCATGGATCCGACATAGGGGATGGCAATGTACTACCAACGCTATATAACGAAACATAAAAAATAGCAAGGGGCGTTCCATGCTCTGCTTTAGATGTTGTACGGTGTTTTAATCAGCCGTATAATGAAAAAGTATGGCGCACGACATTATCATCAGGTCCGGATCATTGCTTGACGGCACGGGCGCTCCGCCCACGGTGCAGGATATTGCGATTGATGACGGCAAGATCACGCGCATCGGAGCGCTGTCGGGCTTGAGCGCAAAGACGGAGATCAGCGTGCCGGGCAAATTTGTCGCCCCGGGATTTATTGATATCACCAATCACTCGGATACGCATCTGACGATGTTCCGATATCCCGCGATGGAGAGCATGCTCATGCAGGGTATTACTACTGTCATCGGCGGCAACTGTGGCGCGTCTCTGGCGCCTTTGGTCTCGCCCGATGCGATACGCGTCGTAAGCAAGTGGGCTGATTTTTCCCAAATCGGCATCAACTGGGTCGGGATGGATGAGTTTCTGACCGCCATGGATAACATGCGCTTTGGCGTGAATTTCGGGACGTTTGCAGGATATGGCACGTTGCGTAGGGGAGTGGCGGGCAATGATCCCGCTCCGCTGTCGCTTGAGCGGCGCGCGGAGATCCGCCTCCTGCTTGAGCGGAGCATCAAACAGGGTGCGTTTGGGCTTTCGCTCGGGCTTTCATACGGGCACGAGAGGGTATCTACGACCGAAGAACTGATTGATCTTGCAGAGCCTCTGGCGGAGCTAGGCGGAGTTTTAAAAATACATCTGCGGAGCGAGGGCGCCGAAGTGCTGTCCGCCGTCAACGAAGCGGTGCAGATCGCGCGGGAAGCTGGGGTTGCCGTCGTGATAAGTCATTTTAAGGTGATCGGCCGCAAGGCATGGCCCGATGCCGCTAAAATATTCGGCATCATCGCCAATGCCCGCGAGTCGGGAGTGAATATTTGTTTTGACGTGTCACCGTATCGCACGACCGGCTCACAGCTGTATCTGCTGATCCCGCCATGGGCGCGCAGGGGCGGCTTTGAGGATCTTTTTGCGCGGATTGATTCGCAGATTGAGCGCAAGCGTATCATAGAAGCTTTGCAGGGGAGGACATTGCATTACGACCGTATCGTAGTGATCGGAGCAAAGCACCCGTCTATCGTGGGCAGGACGCTTGCCGCTCTTGCGGAAAATATGGGCGTATCTCCGGAGGATGCTCTGCTTGATATCGTGCGGGGCAATGAAGGTCGGGTGACGATCTTGGGGCGCACAGTATCCGGCAAAAACACGGCAGCAGCTTTGCGCGATCCGAATTCTCTCGTGGCGTCCGACGGCTATGCGCTGTCGCAGGACGCGATTACAAGCGGGAATCTCGCGCATCCGCGGTCATTTGGCGCGTTTCCGCATTTCTGGCATCGCATGGTCAATGACATGGGTATGCTCAAGCCGGAAGAGGCGATCATAAAAATGGCAAGCGGGCCTGCGCGGGCGCTCGGCATCACTGGGCGCGGGATGATCGCAAAAGGCAATGCCGCGGATATCGTGGTCTTTGATCCGCGCCTCATCCGCGATCGCGCGACATACGAAAATCCCTACCGATATCCGGCAGGGATTGAGTGGGTGATTGTAAACGGTAAAATCGCGGTATCACAGGGCAAATACATGGATGTCCGCGCAGGCCAAGTATTGCGAAAGGGCAACTCATAAATTTTTTCCAAAACAAAAAGGAGTTTTTTTAGTGAGGACTCCTTGAACCTCGTTTGCGAAGAGTGTGCTCTCTTCATGTGTGCACTCCTTGGCAAGCGCATGCTTGCCGCCAAAAGATCATCCCTTCCATATTTGTTACGCGGTCAGGGTTTAGTCCGCGCCTCATTTTAGGCCTGAGGAGGGCCGGAAGCGGTTAATACAACAAGCCGCTTCCATGCAGGTTCCCGGGGAGTGGAGCGGCAGAGCCGCTCGATTCCCCACGGATCCATGACAGCGTGCCTTCCGGCATCGCTGTCATCTCCATCGCCGCCTCTTCGGCGGTGATAGATGAGTACCTGATCCCCCTTGCGGAGGATAGGGCACTCGCCAAGCGCGCAGGACTCACGCCCTGCTCGGAACAAAAACTGCGGAATTCTTCCTTTGTCATGGCATATCTCCTTGTGGTTGCCATGTTTTTTGATTGCCCGCATTCAGTTTTCAAACTGCCGGATCACTGATATACAGGCGTTTCAGGGTAGGTTGATTATAGCATGTATCTAAAACATTGTCAAGTTCTTCGTATATCTCAAATGAGCTATACTTTGCGTATGGCTCGCCGCATAAAAAGGGCAGAAAATCAAGAAAAAATGGATTTTGCAGGTAAACGCGTCTTGGTGATGGGTCTTGGGCTTCATGGCGGGGGAGCGGGGGCGGTGGAGTTTTTTGCGCGGCACGGGGCGCGGGTTACGGTGACTGATTTGCGTACGCGCCGCGAACTTGCGCCCACACTCCGCGCACTTGCGCGGCTGAAAGGAGTCAAATATATTTTGGGCAAGCATCGGCAGGAAGATTTCCTTTCCGCCGATCTTATCGTGAAAAACCCGGGCGTGCTGCGCTATTCGCCGCATCTGAAAGAAGCTCTTACGCGCGTAATACCTCTCACCAGCGATGTCGCTATTTTTTTTGCTTTGTGTCCCGCGCAAATCGTGGGGGTGACCGGCACGCGCGGCAAATCCACGACGACATATCTCATCTGGCAGATTTTGAAGACAAAATTCGGATCGCATGTGCATTACGGTGGCAATATCCGCCGCTCGGTGCTCGGCATTCTGCCGGAGATCAAAAAAGACGATCTTGTGGTGCTTGAGCTTTCCAGTTTTCAGCTCATGGATCTTGCGGTGGAGAAAAAAAGTCCTGCAGTCGCGGTATTGACCAATATCATGCGCGATCATCTCAACTGGCATCGCGATATGCGCGAATACCGCGAGGCAAAGTCTGCTATCTTCCGCTACCAGCATGCGGGCGACACTCTCTTTATCCCTGTGGGGGATGATGCGTTACGCCGCCTTGCGGCCAAAGCCCCCGGTCGCGTCAGCGAGGTACGTCTCCCCGTGGCTTTGCAGGGCGCGGTTGACCGGAATCTTGGCGCGCACTACAGACCCGCCGCGGCTCTTGCGGCCGGAGTCGCGCGGCATTTTGGCGTGGCGCCCGCCGCGATTGCGCGTGCGATCACGGCTTTCAAAGGCCTTGAGTCGCGACAGCACGGCATCGGAGATGTCCGCGGCGTGCATTTTGTAGACGATACGACGGCCACGATCCCGGATGCCGCGATCGTAGCACTCCGGCGCTTTCGCGGCCGCGCGGGATCGGCTCATAGACTGATCTTGATTGCCGGAGGACAAGATAAAAAACTGGACTTTGGCGCGATGATCGCGGAGATGAAAAAATCGGCCGATGATGTGGTCTTGCTTCCGGGAAGCGCTACGGAGCGGATGCTACGGGAATTAAGAAGCAAGAATCCGCGAAGCAGAGCAAGCTCGCTACGGGGCAGGCAAGAATCAGGGGCGAAGATGCTGAAAGCAGATTCTATGCGGGAGGCGGTACGGATTGCTTTCGGGCTTGCCAAAAAGGGAGATTATATTTTGCTTTCTCCGGGAGCCGCGAGTTTTGGCCTCTTTTTAAACGAGTTTGACCGCGGGGAACAATTTGCCCGCGCGGTAAAAGCGCTTCACAGAAAGTAGAACTCATTTCAATGAACAGGCACCATCCGCATGCCGTAGATAAACAACTTCTGGTCCTTGCCGCAATTCTTTTTGTCGGAGGCTTGTTTATCTTGGGATCAGCATCCATGATGCTGTCCTATAAAAATCTTGGGTCGGTGACAGGATACGCCGTACGTCAGCTTTTGCTCGGCGGCGGCGTGGGCCTTGTCGCGATGTATGCGACATCGCGGATTCCGTACCGGACATGGCGCAAATTTGCCCTGCCGCTTTTGTTGGTATCTTTTGTGTGCCTTGGGCTTTTGTTTGTACCCCAACTCAAAATGTCTTTCGGAGGGGCGACGCGGTGGCTGAAACTCGGTCCATTGAGCTTCCAGCCGTCCGAGCTCCTCAAGCTTACGTTTGTCATTTATCTGGCAAGCTGGCTTGATTCGCGCCGTCGCGAGGTCGGGAGCGTATCGTACGGCATGATTCCGTTTGCTTTGATGGTGAGCGTGGTCGCCGCGTTTCTGATCATGCAACCTGATGTCGGGACGCTGATCGTCGTCCTAATGACGGCCGGTTTTATGTATCTTTTGGGGGGCGGAAAGACATCGCAGGCTGTAGTTCTTGGCATGCTTGGCATAGGGGTGCTGTATCTGGTGGTTCAGTTGGCGCCGTATCGCCTTGCGCGCCTGCTCGTGTTTTTGAATCCGGGAAGCGACCCGCAGGGCGCGGGATACCAGATCAGCCAGGCTTTTATCGCGATCGGGTCCGGAGGATTTTGGGGGCAGGGGTTCGGGAAGAGTGTCCAGAAATACCAGTATCTGCCCGAGCCGATGGGGGACTCAATATTTGCGATTTTTGCCGAAGAAATGGGATTTTTCGGCGTGGTGTTGCTCATCGCCTGCTTCCTCCTGTTTTTCATCAAGGGTCTCGGCGTCGCCAAGCGCGCTCCGGATGTCTTTGGCAAGCTCTTGGCGGCGGGGATCACGGCTGGTATCATGAGTCAAGCGTTCATCAATATGGCCGCGATCTCGGGACTGATGCCTTTGACCGGTATTCCGCTCCCGTTTGTCTCCTACGGCGGTACGTCGCTTGCCATCACGCTCGCGGGAGTGGGGATATTATTGAATATATCAAGACACACGTAGATTGAATGTAGAAAGTGGAATGTAGCGGGTAGGTCCCGACCCACATTCCACATTCCACATTCCACATTCTATGCGAATTCTTTTCACCGGAGGAGGTACGGGCGGGCATTTCTTCCCTATCCTTGCATTGATTCGGGAGATCAAGCGCGTCGCCGAAGACGAGCGGATTTTGGATCTGGAGCTTTTTTATATGAGTCCGGATGATCTTGGCGCGCGCCTGCTTGATGAAGAAGAAGTCGTGCGGATAAAAGTCCGGTCGGGAAAATGGCGCCCCGTATCCTCCGCGCAAGAGGCACTGCTCAACCTCCGCGATATGTTGGGCCTCTTCATCGGTTTCTGGCAGGCGCTCTGGAATATGTTTCTTGTCGTGCCGGACGTGGTGTTTTCCAAAGGCGGCTGGGGAGCACTGCCGGGGGTCTTGGCCGCGATCATATTTCGCATCCCCATCATCATTCACGAATCGGATGCGATACCGGGCAAGGTCAATATGTTTTCGGCGCGATACGCTACGCGCATCGGGATCGCATTTGCCGAAGCCGGGCGGTATTTTCCGGCGGGCAAGACGGCTCTCGTCGGGATTCCCCTACGCCGCAGGATACTTGGCGGCGCGCGGGATGACGCGCGGGAAGCGTTTGAGATCATCTCCGCCGCACCTGTCGTCGGCCTGATTGGCGCGTCCCAAGGGGCGGCGGCGCTCAATGACGCGGCTCTCGGCATCCTGCGGGAGCTCACGGACAAATACGAGATCATACATCAGACGGGCGAGAAGAATTTTGACGAAGTCCGCGAGCAGGCGAGCGTGATCCTGGAATTCCATCACAAAGAGCGGTATCATCCGATCGGATTTATGGATGAGACGGGCATACGGGATTTTTATGCGGCTTGCAATCTCATCGTATCGCGCGCGAGCGCATCATCCATTTTTGAAATAGCCGCATACGGAATTCCATCTATTTTGGTGCCGCTGTCGCATGCCGCACAGAATCATCAATGGCAAAACGCCTATGCGTACGCGGCAGACGGCGCTGGTGTGATTTTGGAAGAAGCGAATCTGACGCCGCACGTACTCCTTGCGGAAATCAAAAAGTTGACGGATGATCCGGAGCGTATGAAGCGGATGGGGGAGGCGGCAAAACGGTTTGCGAGGCTAGATGCGACCGAAGTAGTCGCCCGCGAGATTTTAAAGCTAGGGGTGCATTAAGTTATGTCAGATATACGCGTCAGATTTCCTCCAAGCCCTACGGGGCTTTTACATGTCGGCAATGCCCGTACGGCTTTATTTAATTATCTCTTCGCCAAAAAATACGGCGGGACTTTAGTATTCAGATTTGAAGATACTGATCGCGCTAGATCAAAAGTTGAATATGAAAAAGATATTCTTGACGGCTTGCGGTGGCTTGGTATAGAGCAGGATGAGGGTCTTGAAAAAGGAGGGCCGTACGAGCCATATCGCCAGTCGGAACGCACGGATAACTATGAGCGATACTTGCGCGAGCTTCTCAAAGACGGCAAGGCGTTTTATTGTTTTCATTCGGAGGCGGAGCTTGAGGAGGAGGGTAAGCGTTTGCTACACGAGAAAAAAGCGCCGATTCATGCCTGCGTGTATCGGGATTTGAGTCTCTCGGAGGCCGAAGATCGTATAAAATCGGGCGCTTCTGATCACATTGTGCGCTTTAAGACGCCTGCGGGACGGCAGATTGCATTCACTGATCTTATCCGTGGCGAGCTGTCTTTTGCATCCGATCTGATAGGGGATTTTTCCATAGCGCGATCTCTGCGCGATCCTCTATATCACTTTGCCGTAGTTGTGGATGATTGCGAGATGAAGATATCGCACGTCATCCGCGGCGAAGACCATATTGCAAATACCCCCAAACACATTCTGCTTGGCGAAGCTTTGGGATTCCCTATTCCGCACTACGCGCATCTGCCTTTGATACTCGGCCCCGATCGCTCCAAGCTTTCCAAACGGCATGGCGCGACATCGGTGATTGAGTATAAAGAGCAGGGGTATCTCCCCGAAGCGCTCTTTAACTTCATGGCGCTGGTCGGGTGGAGCCCCGGGCAAGATCGCGAGATCCTCTCGCGGGAAGAACTCATCAGCGAATTTTCGCTTGAGCGGGTGCAAAAATCCGGCGCTATTTTTGATTTCCAAAAGCTTGATTGGATGAACGGCGAATATATCAGAACCAAAGCAACTTCGGAACTCGCCATGCTTTGCAAGTCGTATCTTGAAAAGGCAGGATTGTTAAAGAATCAAGAATCAAGAATCAAGAATCAAGCGGAATATATAGAAAAAGTTATAGCGTTGGAACAACCGCGATTGAAGAAACTTTCTGAAATTGCGGAACGGGTAAGCTATTTCTTCCATACGCCGGACTATGATCCGGAATTGTTGCGCTGGAAGCAGATGACGCCAGACGCCACCAAAGCAGGACTCAAGCGCTCCGAGGAATTACTTGCAAAACTCGCAGAATCCGTTTCGCGAGCCGAACTTGAGGGTGCGTTTTTGGATACGATCGGAGCAGGGGATAAGGGGTCAATTCTATGGCCTCTGCGCGTGGCGCTGACGGGCAGAAAAGCATCCCCGGGGCCTTTTGAGGTCATGGAGATATTGGGCGTCAAAGAATCGCTTGCGCGGGTGCGTACGGCTATTGAGAAGCTTTCATGATATCCATCCTGACTTCAAAAAAGAAGTTAGCGATCGCCCTGCTTTCTGCGGCGGCTGTTTTATCTATAGGGCATGCGGCATACGCCGAGACCATCAGCGATCTGCGTCAGGCGATTGACGCCAAGAACAACGAGATCAAAAAGCTTGAGGAAGAAGCGGCAAAATATCGCAGTGAGATCTCGTCGCGTCAGGTACAGGCAAAGACGCTTTCAGGAGAGCTTGCGCGGATTGACGGCGCGATTGCGCAACTTCGGCGCGAGATCAATGTCACTCAACAGCAGGTACAGAAAAAAGAGCTTGAAATCCGCCAACTGGGGCTTGAGATCAAAGACAAACATACCGCGACCCTTACTCTGCAGGCGGGGCTTGGCGCAGTCGTCCGCTCTCTCTCCGAGCACGATCGCGAGCCTGTGCTCGCCATACTGATCAGGCACAACAGGCTCTCTGCATTTCTCCGGCAATTTGATGATGCGCTATTTCTCCAACAAAAAGTGCTGACGACGATTGATGCCCTGCGCACACTCCGCGCCGAGCTTGAGGGTCAAAAGATAAGTGCGGAAAAAAAGCAGGCGGAGCTTACGTACCTGCAAAAAACACTTAGCGGCCAGCGCGCGATTCAAGAAGGGGAGAAAAAATCGCGCGGCGAACTTCTGCTTGCGACAAAAAATCAGGAAAAAGAATATCAGAAACTGCTTGCGCAAAGCGAGGCGAAACGCGCCGCACTGGAAGACGAAATACGAGATATTGAAGCGAAAATCCGCGTGACCATTGATCCGTCGTCTCTGCCGTCCAAGGGTACCGGCGTGCTGGGATATCCTCTGCCTGCCGTTGCGCTTGGACCGTGCGCCAAGACTCTGAAGCAAGACCCGTATACCAATTGCGTGACGCAGTACTTCGGCAATACGTCATTTGCCGCCATCGGTGCCTACAACGGCAAGGGACACAACGGCATGGATTTTCGCGCGGATATCGGGACATCGGTTTTTGCAAGCGTAAAGGGGGTTGTCACGGCGGTCGGGGATACGGATCTCGGATGCCGCCGCGCGTCATACGGCAAATGGATTTTGATCAAACACCCCAATAATCTGTCCACGCTCTATACGCACCTTTCGGCGATCACTGTGGCGGCGGGGGAGGATGTGGATCGTGGATCACGAATAGGGTATTCGGGTATGTCCGGATATGCTACCGGCCCGCATCTGCATTTTAGCGTTTTCGCAACGCAGGGCGTCCAAGTACAGGATATCCGTTCAAAAGTATGCGGTCGCATGATGACCCTTCCTGTCGCGGCGCTCAACAGCTACCTTAATCCTCTGGATTATTTGTAATGGTCACACTTTTTATTGCAATCTATGGAGCGATTTTATCAACGCTGATTTTTTTATATTCGTTATACCGCGATAGCGATAAAATAAATATAACCTATGGACGGTGTTATCCGGACGAAGGAAGCTATTGGGTTTTCACTATTATCAATCAGAGTTCAAGGAGCCTCTTTTTAAAGAGTTTTATGTTCAGAGATAAAGAGGGAAATGCGTATGGGATGATTCATTCAAAAGAATATGATGGGATAGATACTGATAAAACGGTTATTTTAGAACCCAATAGATCAATTGAAATATGGTACGATCAGCAACTTATAGCTTTTAAGACAGTAGCACCAAGTTCATTTTTTGCAGAAGAGGAGAATGGAAAAAGACATTTTATGAGGAAAAGTCTTTGGAAGAAATAAGATAATCCGAATTGCTCCTTAATTTGTTATTTTTTCAACGGATGGAATTGTTTATGCGTTTTTTCGCCGTATTTGTCATTTCGATCACGTCTAAATTCAACGAGTTTATCATCATTAGGCACAATGAGATAAGTAAAATCTCTCATCGCAGTTAGATTTATCAGGAGCTTTAATAATGATGTGGTGCCTACCTCAATGTATAAAGCCTGCACGCCTTTTTTGTAAACCCCTAAGTCGGCTCGTCCCCAGTGAATATTAGGCTCCCTTTCCACCTGATATCCTTGCGCAAGGAAGTGTTGCTCAATTTTCTCCATTGTATCACGGTGCCATTCGCCTCCGTGGCGCATCTTCGATCGTTGACGGAGAGAATGGGATTTCCTTAGTGGTGTTGCTCGCCAGAAACTTTTTAGCGGCGGTTTTTTAACGATTTCTTTCGCGTGAATTTCCCCGCTTACGATCAGTATTGCGATCTTCCGTAAGATACACTCCTTGCAATCCAAAATGTCACTTCGTTCCTCGTTAAAGAATGTTTCGATGGCGCTACGCAGCCATAGTATTTCTTGGTAGATACGGTGTTCTGTTTCTTGCCAAGAAGGTTGATTTTTTGACATGAGATTTTTCTTACTCATTTGTCTTTCCGCCACTATGGAATTTTCTATGAATCTCCCGAAGCTTCTTGCTGGTTACATGCGCATAGATTTGCGTCGCGGTAATATTCTTATGCCCGAGAAATTCCTGTATTGTGCGCAGATCAACGCCTTGGGATAAAAGATCTGTCGCAAAGGAATGGCGCATAACGTGGGGTGTGGTAGTAGCGGGAAGGCCTGCCCGAAGCGCATATTTTTTGATCATTTTTTCAATGGATCGGGGAGTGAGACGTTGCGAGACCTCGTCTTTTACCGGACGCATATTTATAAAAAGAGCCTTATCCTCATCAGTTCTTGTCTTGAGATACTTCCCAAGTGAGGATAATGCGCGTTCGGAGATATATACAGTGCGAATCCGGCTCCCTTTTCCGGTTATGCTTAATTCAATATCTTTGATCCCCGGTACTATGCGGATCTGTTCACGATTCAATGCAACACACTCTGCGATCCGCAGTCCGGTGGAAAAAAGAATTTCAAGTATGGCTTGATCCCTAGCCCCTGCGGATGTTTTGATGTCCGGCATCGCATAGAGTTTTTCGAGCTGTTCAAGCGTGAGAAATCTGATGGGACGCTCCTCTTTATTCTTTGCAAGTTTGATCTTCGCCGCAGGGAGCGAAAGAATATCATGATCTGCAAAATAATTGAGCAAGCTTCGTACCGCGATCAGATAGTAGTTCTGTGTAGTCTTTTTGAGGCCGCGTTCTGCAGAATGGGAAGCATGACGCGAGAGAAAGAGCCGATAATCTCGGATATGCTGGGCAGAGAGTTCGTGCGGCGTGACCCCGGCAAGGTTATTTGCATTGAGCCAATCCAGAAATCTTTTCAGGAATCGCGCATAATTCTCCTGTGACTTCGGAGAAAGTCCTTTTTCAACGTCCAGCCAGTCAAGAAAATCCTGTAGGTGACGGGGAATTGGTTTTATACTCTTTTGCATATAAAGTCACTCTATAAGGTCGCTTAAGTATAATTATGCGACCTTATCATATAAAAGGAAAGGCGGATTATCCACACCCGCCGGTATTCTCCCCCTGCGATATGGGCATTGCTTATGCCCGCGTGTTGATAATGAACTGCAAGTCTCCGGCATCCAAGCGTTCGGACGCGAGGATTGCTTCTGTGATATGCCGATGCTGTTTATGGAGGAGCACCATCGCCGCCTCAAAGCGTCTACGCTCCGGCGAATCCGGCTCGTGCCAACGGGCGAGTCCCCTCTCAATGCGTTTGCGGGTCTCTTCGCTTATCATCACAGGCCTCCTTTTGGATTGTTCTCGGAGAGTCCTTCCTCGAAACCTTGATAAAAAGTCTGCTGAGGCGATCTCCTACGGTACAATGCCCATGCTGCTGTGGCGTCGGTTATTGCCCGCATTTGCATCAGCATGAGGTCGTATTCTTCTGCAGACAGCTTTTGGCGGAGATCGCCAATCCGAAGCATAAGCTCTTCAATGTTGGGGTTTGGACCAGAATGCTCCATGGATTTCCGCCTCAGTGAAAGGACTTGTAAAAAGTGTGCCGGATACTATAGTGAAAGTATCATGCGAACATCATATTCGGCAATAGATACATATCTCCAGTGCCCACAAAGGTACAAATTTCAGGAGATAGATAAGATCAGGATGCCCAAGTCGCGGGAGGCGATTTTCGGCTCGCTTGTGCACGATACCTTGCAGTACATGTTTTCGCAAACCCCTCTCTTCCCCACTCTGGATGAGGTGGTCGGGTATTTCCGTGAGCACTGGCCCGCAAGCGAGACGTTTCTTGCGGAAATCAAAAATGATCCGATGAAGCGCGCATGGAGCGAGGACGAGCAAAAACTGTTTTTTGAGGAAGGCGTCCGCATGCTCAAGAAATTTTATGAGAAAAACGCGCCATGGAATTATATCGTGGTGGATCTTGAGTCGCGCTTTGAAGTGACGCTCACGGATGACAAGACCGGCGAGACGCATATCCTGGCCGGCATCATTGACCGGATAGACAAGCTCCCCGACGACACCTATGAAATCATTGACTACAAGACGGGCAAGCGCATGCCTTCGCAGTCGGCGCTCAATCGCAATCTCCAGCTCTCGCTCTACTCGCTCGGCCTGCAGAATCGCTGGCCGCATTTGAGACCCGAGGATATCAAGCTAAGTCTTTACTTCCTGAAGCACGGGGAGAAGCTGACGGCGCGTCCCGCGCCCGACGCCACGGACAAGATCACAAAGCATGTACTGAAGACAATCGCCGAAATCCAGGAGAAAGTACGGAGCGGCAAGCCCTTTGAGCCGATGCCAAGCGTTCTCTGCAACTGGTGCGGGTATCGGCCGATGTGTCCTGCGTGGAAGCATCTGTATAAGAATCACGACGCGGGAATCCCCAATCAGGTGGAGGCGGATAAGGAGATCAACGAATACCTGCGGCTTAAGAAATCTCTGAAGCAAGCCGAGAGCCGTCTTGATGAATTGCAGGACCGGATCAAGGCTTATATGGTACAGGAGGGACTTACGCGCGTATTCGGAGACGAGGGGTATCTGACACAAAAGACGCAACAGCGCTACGAATACGAGACGGAAAAAGTAAAAGCCCTCTTAACGCCCTTTGGCAAGTGGGAGGATGTTCTTGATCTGGACTCCGCGAGATTGAAAAAGACACTTTCCGAAGTGCCGGAGGATGTGCGGCTTGCCGTGGAGGAAGCGCGTGTCGTATCTCGCGAGTACGTCGTCATGACCGCTTCTCTCAAAAAAATGAAGACCGCGGAAGACGCAACCGAAGAATCTTCGGAGAAATAGTATACACTTTTCCACGATCGTGTGGAAGTGTATACTATAACCCCGGGCAGTTTGCCGCGGGCGCCAATCCCCTGCTCTTTGCCTCTTCCTCCGTCTCAAACCATATCTTGTTTGCATCTTTGATGCGGCCGGCGCCCGCACAGGACGGGAGATAGTAGTATTTTCCGGACTTGGATGCGACAAAGCGTCCTTGCCATGCAGGATTCAGGGGTTTTGAATCAGGGAGACGTTCTTTGCTGTCTATGCCGCTCCCGCTTCCATAATTCATAATTCCCGCTTCCTGATTTGCCACCGTAATAGGGTCTTTTTCGGGCCATAGAGCCGATAGGCGGCCCAGACCGAAGCTCCCGAGGCCTACACAAAAGATGATACTCGCAGTAAATAGATCGCCTTTGTTTGCTTTGCACCACCCTTTGACTTTTTCGTAAGATTCGGCTATCATGTAACCCAGTATCGGGAAGCAGGCATTAAGAGTCAAGCCGAATCGGCGTTCTCTTCTTTCTGTGTTCCCTTGATTCTTGCTTCATAATTTATTCTTAATTCCCGCTCATGGCGCATACTAAATCCGCGGGCGCGGCCAAATACGGGCGCGACTCGCAGCCAAAATATCTTGGCGTAAAAAAATCAGACGGAGAGGTCGTAAAAATCGGAGACATTGTCATCCGCCAGCGAGGCACGAAATATATCCCGGGCGACGGCATCCGGCGCGGGGGCGATGATACCCTGTATGCGATCCGCCAGGGGATAGTGAAATTCCGGACCGTTGCAAGACAAAAGTTTGACGGATCACGGCGGTCTGCCAAGGCCGTGAGTATCGTATCGGCATAGGCACGGTGTTGAGTAGCGCGCATAAGTATATGCGCGTATGGCGGGGGGCTCTCATATTTTCTCCAAGAAGGAGGCGTATTTTGAAAATTGATAAAACACGCATTGAGCAGTTTATCAGGGAAAAAGTTGAGGTTGATGCTCTGACGGACGCCGAGATCGCCAGCCAACTCAATGTGGGGACATCCACAATTGCGCACTGGCGGAATAGGCTCAACATAAAACCCGCCAATAAATTTAAGAGGAAGTTTAAAGAGAAGTATGGCCCCGATGCGCTGGATTGCTTTGATAGGATGATAAAAAACAGGGCGACATTGCAGGAGATCGCTTTGTATTTCGGCTTCAGCCGCGAGTATGCCAGGCAGGTATATAACCAGCTCTACGAAGGGAGTTATTCGGAATACCTGCGGCAGGGAAGAAGCCGGCCAAGGTAAGTGTGCATAGTACGCCGCTCCGACTATAGTCGGAGCGGCGTTTGCATTTCTAGGATGAGCTATTTCCCCTGCT
>CAZYED010000004.1:16302-19998 GCA_964646295.1 uncultured Candidatus Saccharibacteria bacterium
TAGTACGGCTGGTGCATGTGCCAGACGAAGGCGATGTAGAGCGGATGCGGATTGAGAGGCCGCGATTTCAATTCGGGATGGAATTGGACGCCCATGAAAAACGGATGGTCTTTTAACTCCACGATCTCCACCAGATTGCGCTCGGGATTGACGCCCGCGATGACAAGTCCCGCCTGTTCCAGTTGCGCGCGATAGCTGTTGTTGAATTCATATCGGTGGCGATGTCGCTCGCTGACGGGTGACGTCTTGTATGCCTCATAGCTTATAGTACCCGGGGTGAGTTCGCAGGCATATGCGCCAAGACGCATGGAGCCGCCCATTTTTTTCTCGGCGATGTTTGCCGCCTGCTCCGGCATCACGTCTATGACCTTGTGCGGCGTATTTGGATCCACTTCAGTCGTATGGGCTCTGGCCAGGCCGCATACATTGCGCGCAAACTCAATGACGGCATGCTGCATGCCGTAGCAAAGTCCGAAATATGGGATTTTATTTTCACGGCAGTAGCGGATGACCTGTATTTTGCCTTCCACTCCCCTGCCGCCAAATCCTCCGGGTACGATGATGCCGTCATATCCCCCGATATCCTTGAGCTTTGCGGGGTCCTTTTCGTATTCTTCGGCATCAAGCCACACGATCTCCGGCTTCATCCCGAGCGCCCATGATGCGTGTTTTACCGACTCAATCACCGAAAGATACGAGTCGGTGAGGGAGAAATCGCCGCTTACGAAATATTTGCCGACGATACCGATCTTGACCGGATGCGCCGCGGCTTTGATGGATGCGACAAGGTTTTGCCATGCCAAGCTGTCGTGCTTTTTGGCTTCCATGCCGAATTTCTCCAGGATCCGTTTGCCGATGAGATCGCGTTCAAAATTGACGGGGATTTCGTAGATAGAGAAAACATCCGGCGCCGAAATGACGTCCTCGGGGCGTATACTGCATATCCGCGAAATCTTTTCTTTACGGGGAGTATCAAGCGG
The DNA here is from genome assembly GCA_964646295.1 of uncultured Candidatus Saccharibacteria bacterium. GTDB lineage: Bacteria > Patescibacteriota > Minisyncoccia > Sungbacterales > HO2-52-23 > 2-02-FULL-52-23. Next base: position 17,283 of record CAZYED010000004.1, read on the forward strand.
TACCGGCGCGCGGGCGATGATCATGTCGGTGTTGATGCCGACAGAACTCAAAGCGCGAACCGCATGCTGGGTCGGCTTGGTTTTCATCTCCCCCACGCTGCCGAGGACGGGCAGGTAGCTGACAAGCACAAACATGACGTTTGCGGGGCTTGAGAGCTTCATCACGCGCGCGGCTTCCAGAAACACGAGGTTCTCATTGTCGCCCGCCGTCCCGCCGACTTCCACCAGTACAAAGTCCGGATGCTCCGCATCGGTGAGTGCCTGCATCCTGCGGATGACTTCGTCCGGTATGTCGGACATCATCTGTACGTCTTTGCCGGCGTACTCAAGGTTGCGCTCTTTTTCAATGACCGTCCGGTATACAAGGCCTGACGTCATGATATTGTTGCGGGTCATGTCAACGTCCAAAAACCTCTCGTAATTGCCAAGATCCTGATCCGCTTCGGTGCCGTCGTTGGTGACGAACACTTCGCCGTGGACAATGGGGTTGAGCGTACCCGCGTCCACATTGAAATACGGATCAATCTTCATCATGGAGACCGCAAATCCGTAGTCCTTGAGGATGCGGCCTATGGAAGCCGCCGTGATGCCTTTGCCGATGCCCGACATCACCCCTCCGCATACGAAGATATATTTTGCGCCTTTGGTCATGATTTTGATTCAGGTTCAATAAATATCGTCACTTCTCCCATGATGCCATGGGGAAATTTGATCGCGACTTTTTTCTCGCCTGCCGTCTTGATCGGCCCATCCAATATGATCCAGTCTTTGTTTACTATAACACCCTGCTTTTTGAGCGCATCATGAATGAGAGCGGTACCTATGGAGCCGAATGCCTTCCCTTTTTCGCCCATCTTGGTCTTAAATGAGAGTGTCATGGTCTTGAGTTTTTCGGCGTTCGCGCGGTATGCTGCCGTCTCGAGCGCTTTAGCCTGTTCCTCGCGTGCTTGCCGCGCGCCGGCTCCTGCAAGCGCCGTATCGGTCGCGGGTATCGCAAGCTTGCGCGGGAGCAGAAAGTTGCGCGCATACCCGTCGCTGACGTTTTTAATATCGCGCGCGCGGCCAACTGTCGGAATATCTTTCAGGAGGATCACTTTCATAAGTCACTATAGTTCCTTGAGTACTTCAACGCCTTTTTCAAGAATAATGTCTTTGAACTCTTCGCCCTCTTTAGCTTCTGTCGGCAATTCTACTTTGACATCGGGCTCCAGTCCCTTGCCGTCTATTTCAATGCCTTTGGGCGTGAGCCACTTTGCGATCGTGATCTTGAGAGATGAATCTTTGGGGAGATCCACGACTTCCTGCACGGAGCCCTTGCCAAATGTCTTTGTGCCGACGAGCTTGATGCCTTTGATGTCGCGCAGGGCTCCTGCCACGATCTCGGATGCCGATGCCGAGCCTTCATTGACGAGCACCACGGTCGGCACATCGCCAAGAACGCGGTATCCGTGAGATCGGTAGAGGTCTTCTTTGCCGTCGCCGTAGCGCTCGCGGGCAATCACTTCTCCTGCCGGCGCAAACCAGCTTGCGATATCCACCGCCATGGTAAGGTACCCGCCCGGATTGTTGCGCAGATCCAGGATAAGCTTCCGCTTGCCACTCCGAGAAAACTCCTGCACGGCCTTGCGGAACTCCGCTCCGGAGCTTTCCGTAAACTGATTGAGCTTGATCACAAAGATGCCGTCCGGCCGCGAGTCTGTCGTGAGTATCATGACCTTGATGACATCGCGGACGATCTTAAACTCCTTGGCCTGGGTCAAGCCGTCGCGTACGACTGACAAGCGCACGGTGGTCCCCGGCTCTCCGCGGATGAGACGGACCGCTTCATTGAGGTCAAGATCGCCGGTGAGCGTATCATCAATCTTGAGTATCTTGTCCCCCGCCAAAACCCCCGCCTTTTCCGCAGGGTTGCCTTTGAGAGGCGCTATCACCGTGAGAATATCTTTTCTCATGCCAATCTCGGCCCCGATGCCCCCGAACGATCCCTTGACGTCCTCCTGGAATTGTTTTGATTCCGCGGGCGGGAAGAATTGCGTATAAGGGTCTTTGAGCGAACGCGTGAGTCCCTCAATGGCTCCATAGACCATTTTCTGCCTGTCTATGTTGGCACGGTCCACATACTTTTCTTCAAGGCGCGACCACGCTTCCCAAAAAAGCCCGAAATCAACTTCCTTGAATTCCTGTTTCTGCTGGTTTTGGACGCCGAAGACTTTCTCGGCCGAAGGGCGTTTGGCGTATCCAAACCACACTCCTGTCCCGAAAGCCGCGCCCAAAATAAAAAAGGCGACAAAAGCGCTGACTATTTTCTGGAGTTTCGGCGCTTTTGCTTTCATATATGCATTCTATGACGAAAGGGAAAGACGCGTCAATCCGTATATGCGTGAGCACGAAGTGCTTGACATTCGTCCTATTTTGATTGATAAAGTATGAGATCCATGCACAACGCATGGATCTCATGTTTCCCCCATTGCCGAAAGAGGAGTTTGTCATGCGTGAGTTAGATATTGATAATCTGCGGAGACACATTCGTGCGCGGAGGAGGAGAATCAGAATATACAGATGGGCGGGGTTTTTAGTTGTAGTGGGGCTTGCCGCATACTTTTTGCGATAGTGCAAGCAAGTCCCACAAGAGTCAGCCCCGGGCGCTTATGCGACCCGGGGCTTTCACATTTCCAATATAGACAGGCGCATCAATCCGTCTAATTTTCCGGAATCA
>CAZYED010000004.1:20008-23146 GCA_964646295.1 uncultured Candidatus Saccharibacteria bacterium
ACTTTCCTATCCCCCGGAACTAACGCTAGTAAAAATTTTCCGGAATCAGTTTTTTATTGAGCGAATAAATATCCCCCGCGCCCATGAGTAAGACCGCGTCTCCCGGGCGGATCTCGGTCCGTATCAGGAGTGCCGCGTCATCAAAAGATGCGGCATGCGAGACGTTTTTACCCTTGTCTTTGAGCTCGCGGACGAGCCTTTCGGAATTTACGGCTTTTTGCGCGGACTTGGTTTCGCGTCCCGCGACATCATATACCGGCAGGAGTGTTACGCGGTCAGCCATATCAAACGCCGTCAGGAAATCATCCCACAAGTACCGGAGACGCTGATGCTGGTGCGGCTGATATACGCACCAAATGCGCCGCAGAGGGAAACGCTCGCGCGCAGCCGCAAGAGTCGCCGTAATTTCGCGCGGGTGATGCCCGTAGTCATTAAAAAGAAACGCGTCGTTCAAAACGCCTTTGAATTCAAATCGCCGCCACGTGCCGGTAAAGCGCGAGAGTGCTACCATGATTGCGGCTTCGGGTATGCCGAGCCGGCGCCCGATGGAGAGTGCGGCCAGAGCGTTTGAGAGATTGTGCTCTCCCGGGACGCGGAGGATCTTTTTTACGGCTTTGCCGTCGCGTGATCCGGTGCTGTACCAGACGACTTTATCGCCGAATTTTTTGGCGACGCGCCATGCGCGATCGTCGTCTTTGTTTGCGATGATTGCGCCGTGCTTGGGGACGCGGGCCAGGTATTCGGCAAACGCCGATTCTACAGCCTCCGGCGTTTTGTAGGTATCCAAATGCTCGGTATCAATATTGGTGATGGCGGCGATTTCGGGAGAATAATTGAGGAATGATCTGTTCCACTCGTCCGCTTCAAGTACGAGATGACTCCCCTTTCCCGCGCGAAAATTGGAATCGCCGAACTCGCGCATTTTCGTGCCGATGATGACGGTGGGGTCGCAGTAGCCTTCTTCAAGGACGAGTGACGTCATGGCGGTCGTGGTGGACTTGCCGTGCGACCCTGAAACAGTGATGGTTTTGAATTGCCGTGTTATATCCCCCACCGCTTCCGCATAGTTTTTAAGAGGTATTTTGCGGCGTTTCGCCTCTTTGAATTCGGGGTTGGTTTTTGATACCGCCGCCGTGTGGATGACATGCGTGGAGCTCCGCGGGATGTTGAATGCGCTGTGGGCGCCGAGTATTATTGTAGCGCCTACCCGCGCAAGATCCGTCGTGATTTCCGAGGACGCCAAATCGGAGCCGGACACGCGGGCTCCCGCCGCAAGGTAGTATTTTGCAAGGGCCGATACGCCGATGCCGCCGATGCCTATGAAATGGATATGCATTGCAAATTTGCCAATAACCCCATACTATTGCGTTATCGCAGTGATGTAAAGGATAGATCTTTTCACTTTCTCAAGGAGGCGACTATGTCTGCCATCCACAGATTTTTCCCCGGTGTGAAAGAAGATGCGCAGATCATCATTCTGGACTGCGGATCAAAGTCTGCCCCTGCATTCGCGGAGTTTTGTCGCGAATTTGGAGTGTGTACGTATACGGTGTCAACCGATATATTTGAGAAGCATACGGAGCGCTTTATACCGAAAGGAGTCATCATCTCAGGCGGACCTGATAGTGTATACGACCCTGATGCGCTTCAAATCCCGTATGAGCGCCTCATGTATCTGCGCCGGGAACAAGGCACCAAAATTCTCGCCACGTGTTATGGCGCCCAAGCGCTTGTATATCGCGAAGGAGGAAAGGTGCAACGTGCGCCATATTCCGAAGTTGGCATCTATGATCTCCGGACGACGCGTCATATGATTGGTTCGTATCACGGCGGTAAAGTCGTGATGAATCATCGCGACGAAATAATATCGCTTCCTTTCCGATGGGAATGCTGGGGGTTTACGGAGCAATCCGCTTTCGCTCTTTTCGGGACGGATGGAATCATGTGCACACTCTTCCATCCCGAGATGGATCAAACAGAACACACGGGCGAGATCATGCGACACTTTCTCTTCACCATGGCGCGGTGCGAGCAGGACCATGTCAATGATCCCGATGCATTTGTGGCCAATGCGGTTTCTTTTATCCGTCGCGCAGTACCGGAAGGCAATGCAGTGGTGGGCGTATCCGGAGGCGTAGACTCATGCGTCACGCATGAACTCTTTCGTTTGGCGCTTGGGCAAGATCGCGTATGGGGCATATTCGTTGATAACGGATTTATGCGGAGAGATGAGCCGGGAGAAGTGCGGCGTCTGCTCGGCGAGCATCATATGATCTATGATTATGCATCCCCGCTTTTTTATGCGCAGATAGAGCAGGTTCCATGGGTTGGACGGAGTGAGGAGGAATACTTTAAGGAGGTTAGGACGAAGATCGGGCATGTATTTTTCGATGTGTTCGGCACGAATGCTCGTCGTCTCCCCGGTGTGATCGCCGTAGGTCAGGGTACGAATGATTCCGACCGCAGGGAAACCGAAACTAATTTTGTCCAGCATCATAATCTCGCGGTTCCAGAGGATCAGGAGTTGGATATCGTGGAGCCGCTTGCGGGTCTGCATAAGCATGAGATCCGCCAAATCGGCGCGTACCTTGGTTTGCACCCCGCAATCGTGTGGCGCCAACCCTCACCAGGTCCTGGCAATGCGGTGCGCATGCCTATGCCGGTTACACGGCAAAAGGCGGAGACTCTGGCTGTTGCTAATCGCATCCTGCACGAGCGGATACTCTTCCATTATCCCGATCCAATCGACCGTCCGGCGCAATACTGGGCAGGGCTCCGGCCAGGCAAGGTACGGATGCTTGTCGGCGATAAAGGCTCATATGACGGATGCGGCTTGGAGATACGCGCGGTAAAAGCGAATGCAAGAGAAAACTATGTTACGGCAGACATATTTTATTTTTCGGAACATGTCTGGCGTGACATAGATGCATGCTTGCGCAGAGAAGTGCGGGGTCCTGATGGAGAGACTATCGCAGTGGTTTCATATCTGGGTACGCCGAAGCCCTCCTTACCTATAGAATTGCAGTAGTATACAATCAACAAGCCGAGCGCATAGCGCTCGGCTTTAAACTTGTTCGAGAAAGTGAGTTAAAGGAAAAAATTAGTTGCTGATTTTCATACACTACGGCTTTACTAAGA
>CAZYED010000005.1:0-22040 GCA_964646295.1 uncultured Candidatus Saccharibacteria bacterium
GTTTTGGATACGCGCGCGATCTTGCTTGTACCGGACTTAGTCCGGTACAAGGCAAGATATGCCAGAAACGTCTTGTCGCCGATACCCCGCGCGGGCACGTTGATGATGCGCTTCAAAGCCACGAGGTCGTCGCGGTTGAGTGCCGCGCGGACGTACGCCAATATATCTTTTACTTCGCGGCGCTGGTAAAACCGTACGCCGCCGACGATCTTGTAGGAGATAGTGCGGTCAAGCAGGGCTTCTTCTACCGCGCGGGATTGCGCGTTGGTGCGGTAGAGCACGACGATGTCGCGGAGAGCGCGTCCCTCCTCCGTGAGATGCGAGATGGAGTCTGCGACAAACGCCGCTTCCTGCCGCTCGTTGGCGAGTGCCACGACGCGGATGCGCTCGCCCGCGTCCTTGTCCGTGACCAGACGCTTGTCTTTCTGCATGCTGTTTTTTGCAATCACGCCGCGCGCCGCGTCCAGAATCGTCTGGGTGGAGCGTTAGTTGCGGTCAAGCACGACGACGCGCGCGTCCGGCCAGTCGCGTTCAAAGTTGAGGATGTTGCGATAATCAGCCCCGCGGAATGAATAGATCGCCTGCGCGTCGTCCCCTACGACCGCGATATTGCGGTGAGCCGCGGCAAGCTGTTTGGTAAGCGCGTACTGCGCGGTGTTGACGTCCTGATACTCGTCCACATTGATATAGCGGAATTGCCGCTGGTATTGGGTGAGGATGTCGGGGTGCTTGTCAAAAAGCCGCACGGTCTCTGTGAGCAGGTCGTCAAAATCAAGGGCGTTGGCATCGCGGAGTTTCTTTTGATATGCGACATATGTCTGGTGGAGTGTCCGCGGGAAGAGCTCGCCCAGACCCATATCGGCCTCGTATTTGTCGGGATCAATGAGTTCGTTTTTGAGGCCCGAGATCGTATGCAGGAGCATGCCCGGGGGGAATTGTTTGGGATTGATGCCAAGCTCTTTTTCAATCTCCTTCATGAGCGACAGCGAGTCATCCGTATCAAAGATGGTAAACGTGCGCATATGGCCGACGGCTCCTGCGTGCACACGCAGGAGCCGCACGGCAAACGCATGGAACGTGCCGATGTAGGGCTGTGTCGCGGTGCGTCCCCGATCCATATCCTGCGTCAGGCGCGCAGTGCGGGCGCGCATCTCCTCGGCCGCTTTGTTGGTAAACGTCACGGCAAGGATTTGGTCGGGCGCCACTCCCTGCGCGATGAGATATGCCACGCGGTGCGTGAGCACGCGCGTCTTGCCGGAACCCGGCCCCGCGAGCACGAGAAGTGGGCCGTCGGTTGTAGTCACCGCTTCACGCTGTTTTTCATTGAGTCCTTGCAGAAGTGTCTCCGGAGTCATGGCTGGTTTTGGGGATTAGTAATACTAAATGTCTCCGGCGGTAGTTCAAAGCGATCAATGACCGGTTTATTTTTTTCCGTACGCTTGAGCAGGATCAGCGCATAGTGATCGGCATACACCGGAGCCCACAGGGGATCCCGGATGCGCGCGACAAGAAACGTCTGCGCCCATGGAGTCGCATCGCGCCAGGAGAAAAAGATCACATTGAACTTTTCTTTTGCAAGCTCTTTTTGCCATACGGCGTCGTCCTCTTGCATGGGGATGTACGTGTCAGTAAAAAACGGCACGGAGTATGCTTCGGGGCGGTTGTCCACAAATACCCGCTCATCCGGAAACAGATAAAAGATCAGATATCCACCGATATCGTAGTTATTGAAGATAGGCCCTGTGAGTTTTTGCGCGCGGAAAAAGTCCGCGGCGTCCCCCGTGCCCCGCTCAAGCCCGATGCCCTGCTCGCGCCAGTACGGGAAGTACTTCTGCCACTGGCCGAAGAGTGCGGGCGTCATGAGAAATGCGATCGCAATCGCCGTGCCCGCGCCATATGCCCGCGCGCGCTTCAGAAAATGCATGCGCAGAGGAGTGAGCGCATGCGCCGCAAGCGGGATGAAGAAAAATCCAAACAGCGTGAAATTGCGTATGGCAAGCAGTGCCATCGCGCTCATGGCGGCCGCGATGAGCATATAAGCCGCAGAAAGGCCTGCGCGTTTCCGGAAGAGTCGTGTGATAAGTGCCACCCCCAGCATGCCGGACACTATTTTGACTATCGTATAGTTGGGATTGCGGAGGATTTTCTCTACAAACCACACGGTTTGATTTTCGGCGATGCGATAGCCGTAATTTTCAAAAATCGTGAAGGGCGCAAGCGCGCCGTATATGCCGAAGGGATTGATCAGAGTCACGGCGACAGTAGCGCTCAAGGCGGTCGCAAGCGATGCGCTCGGCTTTTCTTTTTTGAGGACGGCACGGAAGAGATTTTCCGCAAGAAAAGCTCCGATGAGCGCGGGACCAAGAAAAAAATAAATATGGAGATTGACCCAGAAGATCGTAAGAATCGGGAGTACGGCAAGCAGTCGCCAGTCGCGGGTCTCGCGCCACCGGATCAGTGCCCAGAAGAAAAGCCCGCAGAAAAGATAGCTGAAAATTTCGGGACGTATCTCCGTGCGCTCGGCAAGCAGGGGCAGGGCGATCAGGGCAAGCACGGATGCCGGTGCAAATCCTATGCTACGCGCCGCGATGAGATAAAAAACAAGAAGAGTCGCAAGCGAGATTGCGATAAAAAAGATATGCAGGGCGGTAAAACCGCCCGCCTGCCACGCAAGAAAAAAAAGCACCCCGCTCCCCCAGTGGTGATTCGGGGCGGGAAAGTCAGGCTCCGTATAGGAGTAGAAATTGGCGCCGGAAATCGCGCGCTCGGCGACCGCTATGCGGCCGTTTTGGATATGCCTGCCAAGATCGGAGGTGGAGAGATTGATTTTGTGGCCCAAAAAAAGCGCGTAGGATGCCAGTATTAGTACTGTCAGGCAGATATTGAGCCACTTGGTACCGCCATAAGTTTTCGGTGACGACTCCATAAGTGCATTCACCCTACCATGGCATGCCACGGGACTCAATTTGCGCCTGCCTTTGGGGGCATATCCTGTGGACGAAAAGGCTTGACGCATGGCACTGGCAGGGGTATGGTATCTTCTATACGCGAGGAACGCGTTTTTGTTTTGAAAGCCATTACAGACATACGTACCTCCCATCAGGCCCCGAAGTTCACAAGAAGCCTGAAAAATACCTTATCTAAGCCTTTTTGTATAAAGGCCCGCGTTAAGTCTACGAGCGTTTCCGCGCTCTTTTTTATTGGTCTTGTCTCCATTTTGCTTGTAACTCCCCGTCACGCCGATGCGGGCTTTTTTGACAACATATTTAAGTTTTTCGGGGGCTCGGCACCTGTTGCGGTCGCATCCGATGCGCCAAGCGAGGGCATCTCCATGCCGCTTTTGGGCAGTCGGTATGCCACTGCCGCGATGTCGGCCGCGGCGGGAGAGGCTGACGAAGGTACGGGACTCCAGGTAAGCCAGGACAATGCCCTGGTCTCCACGCGCAATCCTCTCGGCACGCTCCCCCGTGCCGATTCAGGCCAGATCGTCGTATATACAGTGGAGCAGGGAGACACCCCGAGCGCGATCGCCGCGCGATTTGGCATCTCGCTCAATACGCTCTTGTGGGCAAACGAGCTTCGCAGTGCCAACGCGATCAAAATCGGAGACAGCCTGATCATCCTGCCGGTCACCGGCGTGCAGTACCATGTGAAAAAAGGCGACACCCTTGACGGCATCGCAAAGAAATTCAAAGCGGACGCCTCCGAGATCATCAGTTTCAACGGTCTTGCGATCGGCGAAGGCTTGATCGCGGGATCGGAGATCATCATCCCCGACGGAGAAATATCGGCAGTCGCGAGTCCCTCGGCGACGGCATCCTTGCCGCCGTCCACCGTGGCGCGGTTCTCCGGCCTGCCCGAACTTGCGGGCTTCCTCATGCGTCCGATCGCAGGCGGCAGAAACGTACGCGCGACCAAAGCAAACCCCCACGGCATCCACGGCTTTAACGGCGTTGACCTGGCCAATTCCTGCGGCCTGCCAGTGTACGCCGCGGCGGAAGGCTCTGTCATCATCGCCCGCACATCCGGCTGGAACGGAGGCTACGGCAAATACATCGTCGTCAGCCACGCCAACGGCGTGCAGACGCTCTACGCGCATTTGAGCGCGATCCAGACCTCCGTCGGCGCGCAAGTAGGCCAAGGCACGCAGATCGCCTTACTCGGCAGTACCGGAAACTCCACCGGATGCCACGTCCACTTTGAAGTCCGAGGAGCAAAGAATCCGTTTTGACGAGGGAATAGGGATGAGGGTTTAGGGGGTAGCATGGAAATCTTGCTACTTCCTTTTTTGTTTCCTATCCCTCTTTGTAACACTGGAGTACTACGATAGGCAATCAAGCCTAGGGGATTCATTTAGGACAGGAGTCCTACCATTAAGCTTAATCAGTAGAAAACTCCTCATCTAATTCCTTTGCCATCTTCTGTAATTCCTCCATTTTATTCCTTACGAAATCAACGAAGATATAGCCCTCTTCCTTGTCGAGAGTGATAGTCCTTAAGAAATGTTGTTTAAGCTTTTCGAGAGGATACTTTAGTTCGTTGAAAGTAAGCTCTATACCTGGATAAGTGCCGATACTAATTCCGCGTTCCTTAAGTTCAGTCTTGAATCTTTCGTGCACATTCAATAGTCCAGTTGCTCCGTATTCTCCCAGGTTTAGTTCACTAATGTGGTCGATAGCACTTCCCATTTTTTCGCACATATATCCTATTGTGCCTGGGAATATGTCTTCTATTTTTTTCATTTTGAACTTCGCCTTATATTCATTCTCTCGACGTCTAATCTCATCATATGTCTTTCGTAGTATCTCGATGATATACTTCCGTTGGTCTGAGACAATCTCCTTTGTTTGGACTGATATATTTGTGTGCCCTTCTGGTGCATGCCAACATAGAACTTCAAAACTTTTGTATCCCATACTGTGCTGGATAATGAAATTCCATGAATGTGGGGGTTTGCCTGGGACGCTACGCTTGGTGGGGTGTCCTGCGGCATTATTTCTAATCTCTCTAATCTCTTTCAGTCGAGGATAATCGTCAATGGTCACTTCAAACTGGAGTGATTCGGCAAGATTCAGAGCCGCGTCTTGTTGCAAAAAGAGAGCTTGTAATAATCCAAAAATTTCTAGGTAGACCTGCCCCTTAGAGGGTTCTTTTTCTTCTTCACCAAAAGAGTCGATTGCTGACTGGCTATCTTCCACCATGTCCATACAGCTACAAAGTTGGTAGAAGAGGGGTTTATTCTTAAGCAACCCTTCTTTTATGCGATTCTGATTAATGAAATCGCGTATTTTGGGCAGCAGCGAATAAATGTCGTCCATCACATGAGTGTATGCTCCTTGGGAAACAGAGTACAGATGCGTGATTATACGGTAATCTACTTGGTTATGGCAGCAGTGTCTGCTATTCCCTAATCCCTACACCCTACTCCCTGTCTACATCTCCTGTTTCGGCCTGTACTGTAGCGCCTCCGCAAGATGCGGGGCTTCTATGTCTTGTGAGCCTGCCAGATCTGCAATGGTACGCGCTGTTTTGAGGAGACGGTGGTAGCTACGGGCGGAGAGCTGGTATTTTTCATGCGCGAGCTTGAGCATGGGTTTGAGCGATTCGCGTACGCGGATGTGCGCTTTGATCTCGCGAAGTCCCATTTCGGAGTTGGTCGTGAGCGCTGTGCCGATAAATCGCTTGCGCTGGATGTCGCGCGCCGCAGTCACGCGCGCGCGTACGGATGCGGACGGCTCCTCATCTTCTCCCCCCTCAAGTTTCTCATACGCTATCTGCGGAGTCTCCACATACAGATCAATCCGGTCCATGATGGGGCCGGATATCTTCTTTTTGTATTTGGTGACAGCGCCTGCGGCGCAGACGCAGTCGCGTACGGGATTGCCGAAATTGCCGCAGGGGCAGGGGTTTTGACTGGCGACGAGCATGAAGTGCGCCGGAAATGTCGCGGTGCCCGCGGTGCGGGCGATGGTAACCGTGCGCGCTTCCAGGGGCTGGCGCAGTGACTCTATGACTCTACGGTCAAACTCCGGAAACTCGTCCATGAAAAGCACGCCGCGGTGCGCGAGCGTCGCCTCCCCCGGACGCGGGTATGTGCCGCCGCCGATCACGGCAGTATGGGATGACGTATGGTGCGGATTGCGAAACGGTCGCGATGCCACAAATGGCCGCGCGTTCTGCGCGAGCATGCCTGCGATGCTGTAAATCTTCGTCACCTCAAACATTTCGTCTTCTGCAAGCGGCGGGAGGATGGAAGGTAATGCGGATGCCAAGATCGTCTTGCCCGCTCCGGGCGGGCCTTCGAGCAGGATATGATGCCCTCCTGCGGCGGCGATCTCAAGGGCGCGCTTGGCGCGTACTTGTCCGTGGATGTCTTTGAAATCAATCGGGTATTCGGGAGTCGCGAAGGATGAAATATCGGGGCGCGCGGTTGCTGTGATCTCTTTTCTGCCCGCGAGATGGTCGCATACGGCGGTGATGGCGCGCGCCTCATACACGGCGATACCCGCGACGAGCGCCGCCTCGTGTCCGTTGCCCGCAGGCACGATGATCTCTGTCATACCGGCGTCTTTGGCCGCCATGGCTGACGCGAGTACGCCCGGCACCGGCCGGAGCGCGCCATCCAGGCCGAGCTCTCCCAAAAATACTTTTCCCGCAGGATCAAAGCGTATCTGGTTTGACGCCAAAAGATACCCGAGCGCGATTGCAAGATCAAACGCAGGGCCTTCTTTTTTGATATCCGCCGGCGCGAGATTTACGATGACGCGCTGGCTTTTTTTGTGCGGAGCGAGCGCTCCGATGTTTTTGATGGCTGCTGCGATCCGCTCGCGCGACTCCTGCACTTCTTTGTCCGCAAGGCCCACGATGGAAAACAAATGCAGGCCCGGGGAGATGTCTACTTCAACCGAAATGAGCCGCGCATCCAAACCTGTGACTTGTGCGGATCGTACGGTGACGGACATAAGTAAGAAGCAAGAAGAAAGAAATAAGAATTAAGGGGTGACGCAGGCATGAGAGATTTGTTATGCGTCGCATCTCTTGATTCTTGCTTCATGCTTCTTTATTTACTCTCATGGGGCATGTCGTGTTCGGCGGCAGGATTTGCGCGGAGGCGCTCAAGAGGGATCGGCTGGTTGAATGTCGCGCACTTGCCGTAGGCGCCGTGCGCGATGCGCTCAAGCGCGCGGTTGATCGCAAGAAGCCGCGTCTCAAGACTCCCTTCTGCCGCAAGGCGGGTTTCGTACTCTTCCACTTCGTCCGCTTCCTCATCCTGCGAGGCGTGCGATCCGGTCTCACCAGGCTCAAACTTCGGGAATTGGGTGTCCCACTCGCCTGCGACACCCGGATGCGGCCGCGCAATGGACTTGAGGTCTGTCACGAGCCGGTCGCGCTCTTCCTCCAGGGATTTCTTCAGTTCTGCGAGAATTATTGGTTGCATAGGCGTCTATTGCGGCGAGCAAAGAGCGAAACGCGAGCTTGCTCGCATTTCATCTGAGTGACGACGCATCAAGGAGTTAATTCCTCCTATTGTATCACGGGATCAATGGGCGTCAAAGAGACGGTTGATCGTGGCCTCCGCGGCCTCTTTGCTCGTGGTGAAGACAAAGACATCGCCGACCGGAAAGATAAGATATCCGATGCCGAGGTCCTTGTCCTGCGAAAGCTTCATATAGCGCCAGTCAATATTGCGCCATGTGCGGTCTTCAAAGACGGAGAGGATGGATCCTGCGCGCTCGTCAAAGAAAAGCGGAGACGCTTGCGCGAGAAGCGATGGCTCCCACCGGAGCATGTGCGCAAACGCGCGCTCCGGCTCGTCCGTACGTACGGCAAAGCCTATGCGGTTGCCTGTAGCGCCCGCATACATAAATACCATGAGACTGCCGCCTGCTTGGTCCACAAGCTCCTGCGGAGGCGCTATACGCCACATCTCAAAGAAATCTCCGAGCGTCGCGAATCGCTCCGTGGGGCCGTCCTGTATTTTTATGATGATGCGCTTCACCGTGCCTTCGCGTTCTTTTTCATGCCATGTATCGGCCATGAGTCGTGCAAATTCCGCGCGGTCTGTTTTTTTGACGGTGATTGTGCGCGACGTCTCGGTCGCAAAATACGGAGTCGGCGGAATGAGGCGAGTCTGATCCGGCAGGATGATATCCGAGTCCGCGGGTTTTACGGGAGTGACCCATGTGCCGTATGCGTACCACACGCCAAAGCCGATACCGGCAAGCAGGATGAGTCCTGCGATGACAGCACCGATCATCACAAGTGGAATCCTGCGCTTGTGCGGCGCGGGCATGCCGGGAAATATCGGCTGGCGCGTCGCTCCTGCTACGATCTTGATGAGCGAGGGCTTCTCGGTCTTCATGATCTCCTCGGCGTCCGACTTCATCGTCCGTATCGCGGGTCGTGCCCGTGCAGCATTTCCGGCAACTTCATGAGTGTCGCTTCCGCTGGCAGTAGGAAGCGACATGCCGTCATTGCGCTCTCCCGCAGGATCGGACTGATTCTGACTTGTGTTTTGATTTTGCGCGGGAGGCATAGTGTTGCTTTTCAGTATACCTTTTTCTCAACGAGCGGGAACTTGACAAGTATGCCATTATGGAGTATGCTATAAAGTACAGGCAGGGAATGGTTTCCTGCTGATAGCAGAACCTTGAAAGGGACAAATGATGGACGCAGATCGGAAGTTGGTCGCCGTATTGTTGGCCGCAAAACTCCACAACCTCATTGACGAGCTCATTGGGGAGCACGCGGAGAGCATTCGTGCCTATCTTGGGTACGAGAATCCGCAGGATTTCAGGGGGTATATCCTTGAGAGACTGCCGGATGCGGTCGCACTGCTTCAAGAGGAGTACGCGAAACGTAAGTAGCGGATAGTAGTCCTTTTCTAACCGACCTCCTGTTGTGGGTACACGGTCGTAAAACATAGAACCCTCAAAATTCTTCTCGCGTGCGCGAGAAGAATGAATCCTCGCTTTTCAGGTTTCCTGATGGCGAGCAGAAAAATGAAGATTAGCGCGATAGTCCTTATTTTTCTGCTTGTATTATAAAACACCGCTCCGATTCAAATCGGAGCGGTGTTTTATAACTGCGATGACAAAATCATCACCGATGGGACTTTTTGCGCAGTGTCGGGTAGACGAGGATCGCTACGGCAAGGAGAAGGATCGCCCCGATGAGATAGAAAAATTTTAGCCCCTCGAGAACATTCATAATGGGGTGTGTTTAGTAATGACTAAGGCGCTCATCCAAGAAATAATTGAGAGAAAGATGCCTGCAAAAAGAACTGCAAGCGGAATTGCGATTCCTGTGAATATCGGTACGACCATTGAGCCGAAAAATACCAGACCGATATTTGATAATGTTTCCGCGATGAGTTTTAATTGCGCATCGGAAAGCATGACAAGGTCATAGTATCAAATAATAGTCCAGTGTCAAATAACAAAGATGCCTCATACAAGGCATCTTTGTTATTCTGTTAGAGTTTTAACTTAAAATCTCGGGCGGTGGCGCGGAGGGCCTCCGTGTCCGTCTCTTCGGGGACGGGGCCCGATGGAGCCTTGGGGCATGGATGCGCGTTGCATCCTCCCCCGCTCTTGCTCTTCTTCGCTGTAGCGGCCGGGGACATCCTTGAGCGAGAGATTGATGCGGCCCTGGTCGTCAATGTTTTTGACCACTGCTTTGGTCGTGTCGCCGATGTTGAGAATGTCGGTTACTCTTTCCACATGCCACGGGGCGAGCTCGGAGACGTGAATCAAGCCATCCTGGCGGGGGCCTACTTCTACAAATGCGCCAAAATCAAGCAGCCGCGTAACTTTACCTTCTATAATGTCTCCGGGTTTAAGCTCGCGTGTTATTTGTTTTACCAATTCCAGCGCTTCTGCCATGCCATCTGCCGTAACCGAGGTGATAAACACCGTGCCGTCGTCTTCAATGTCAATCTGCGCGCCGGTTTTCGCAATAATCTCGTTGATGACTTTGCCGCCGGGGCCGATGAGCGCGCCGATTTTTTCGGGATTGATTTTTATGATCTCAATACGCGGCGCGTACTGTGAAAGCTCCGCGCGCGGAGCCGCGAGCGTGGCCGTCATGACCACAAGGATCTTCAGGCGCACGTCCCGCGCGCGATCAAGCGCAGTCCGGAGCATTTCGGGAGTGATGCCTTCAATTTTTACGTCCATCTGTACCGCAGTGATGCCTTCGGTCGTGCCGGCTACTTTGAAATCCATATCGCCGTGGTGATCCTCCGGCCCCTGGATGTCGGTAAGCACGCGCCACGCACCGGACGAATTCCATATGAGTCCCATCGCGGCACCCGCCACCGGACGCTTGATCGGCACGCCCGCGTCCATGAGCGCGAGCGACGAGCCGCAGACCGATGCCATGGAAGACGAACCGTTGGATGACAGCACTTCGGAGACTGCGCGAATCGTGTATGGGAACTGATCGCGCGGCGGGAGGATCGCCAAAAGCGCGCGGCCCGCGAGCGCGCCGTGTCCGATCTCGCGGCGTCCCGGCCCCCGCATCGGCTTCACCTCTCCCACGGAAAACGGTGGGAAGTTGTAGTGGTGGAGGAAATGCTTTTTGGTGCGGATCTCCATGCCCTCAATGATCTGCTCGTCTCCGGGGGATCCGAGTGTTATGGTGGAAAGTACGTGCGTCTCGCCGCGCATAAAGAGTCCTGTGCCGTGCAGGCGCGGGAGCACCGCGACCTGGGCCGAAAGCGCGCGTACGTCATCCGGACCTCTCCCGTCCGGGCGCTCGCCTTTGTCCAGGATCCTGCGGTGGATGATGTCGTTGATCGCTTCTTCAAACATAAACTCCGCGGACGCTTTGATGAAAAGCGCGGGGTATTTTTCGGCCGCCGCCGCCATCCATCTTTCTTTTACCGCGGCTTTTTGCGCATATGCGGTTTTTTTGTCCGAGTGGTACACGGCTTTCTCAATGTCCGCCAAAAACTCGTCGCGCAGAAGCACCGCAAGCTCTTCGGGAGTCGGCAGAAGTTTGACGGATCTTTTCTCGCGGCTGTGCGCGGCGATGATTTCATCCTGCAGGGCGATGAGCTCTTTGATCGCGGCAAATCCATGCTCTGCCGCGGCCGCAAAGTCGCTCTCGGAGATTTCGGCGGCTCCCGCTTCGCACATATTGATGCGGTCGCGCGTGCCTGAGATGACCAGATCAAGCTCGGCGTCCGTGCGCTGTTCCACCGTGGGATTTACGGTCAGTGCGCCGTCTTTGCGTACGACGCGGATACCCGCCACCGGCCCCTGCCATGGAATGTCGGACAGGGAGAGCGCAAGTGATGCCGCGGTGAGCGCCGCGATATCCGGATCATTCTGGTCGTCAATCGCAAGCACGGTCAGCACGACCTGCACTTCGTTTCGCATGCGCATATCAAAGCGCGGCCGGATCGTGCGGTCTATGAGGCGTGCCGCCAGAATCGCTTCTTCCGACGGCCTGCTCTCGCGCTTCATAAAACGCGATCCCAAGATCTTGCCTGTGGCATAATACTTCTCTTCGTACTCTACGGTCAGCGGGAAAAAATCTCCGCCTTCGCGCGGCGTCGGGTTCATCACGGCGGTGGCAAGCACCACGGTATCGCCGATGCGTACTAAAACCGAGCCGGATGCCTGTTCGGCCCAGTTATTGAGGGTAACTTCTATATTTTTGCCTCCGATCTCGCGCGTATACTGCCGGGAGTCTTTCATCTATGATGCGTCTGCGATCGCGCGGGGCGTACGATTGATACGAGAGCCATTCGTCTCCTGCAGGAAGCCTCTGGCGCGTGCTTCTTACGGGGGACGAATGCCGTATCTTCTTTTTTGTGCGCTCCGGCGCTTCTCGCGCCGCACTTTGAATTATTTATCTATGTATTACATATTCCGTTCAATTCATTCCGCTCCCGCGCGCCCTACGCGCAGGAGGAATTTGCGGTCAGCGCCCAAATCAATGAAATCGTCCGCCGCTTCGCGCAGTCTTTGGGATGTGGAGCGGCCAAACGCCATGACTTCGCTCTGTACTCCCCGCGCGTGGAGATATTCCACCAGCGGGACAAAATCCCCATCTCCCGTAACAAGCACGATCGCGTCCACAAACGCCTCCGCAAATCGCACCGCGTCCACCGCCATGCCGACATCCCAGTCGGCTTTTTTCATGCCGCCCGCGAATACCTGCAGGTCTTTGATCTTGGTCTCAATGCCCATGTTGACGAGAGCCTCCAGAAAAGCTTTTTCCTCGCCCGATTCCGTGCGGATGACGTACCCGATCGCGCGTACGAGTTGGCGGCCTGCGACCGCGGCTTTGACGACTTCTTTGAAATTTGCCCGCGCGTTGTAGAGATTGCGCGCCGAGTGGTAGAGGTTCTGCACGTCTATCAGGACGACGACTCGCTGGGCTTTGTGTTTGATTACACTCATGTGAGAGAGACAAGAAAAATAGAGACAAGCGACAAGGCGATTTATTTTTCTTGTAGCATGTCTCTTGTCGCTTGTTGCTATCGTCTAAGGCCGAGTTTTTTGATCAGGCCGTTGTACTGGCGCGCGCTCGTCTCGCGCATATAATCAAGAAGTTTTTTGCGCTGGGCGACCATGCGCAGAAGGCCGCGCCGCGAATGATTGTCTTTGCGGTGGGTCTTGAGATGCTCGGTGAGCCGTGCGATTTCTTCGGTCAAAACGCCGACCTGTACTGCGGATGAGCCGGTGTCTTTCTCGTGCGTACGCACTTTTTCTATGATCTTCGCCTTTTCTTTTGAAGTCAGTGCCATTAATATAGACCATATCACAGCTTTGCTTTTCATGCAATACTTACGAAAACCGGCAGTCATAGGGGCTTTTGCGGGGCTTTTTCTGGCTTCTTCCGCTCATGCGGCTGTACTTGCGCCCGTGCCGTTTACATCGCAAGCTCCTTCGGGCGACTGGCGGGAGCCGTTTCAGAATTTCTGCGAAGAAGCGTCGGTCGTGATGGCAGTACATACGGTCTGGGGTGTGCGTTTGACGCCCGAGATCGCGGAGCTTGAAATGCGGCTGATCCAGCGCTACGAGGACTTGGTCTTCGGCAGGTCAAAGGACAATTCCATTGAGGAGATGGCGGCTGTATTGCGTACGCTTTACGGCTTTAAGGGCGTGGAGACCCGCGTCATCCGTTCATCGGATGAGATCAAGGACGAATTGCGCCAGGGAGCCATCGCCATAGCTCCCGCCGCGGGCAGACTGCTCAAAAATCCATACTTCAGAGCGCCCGGGCCTTTGTATCATATGTTGGTCATCCGAGGGTTTGACGACGTGGACGGATCGTTTGTGACCAATGATCCCGGCACGCGCCGCGGCAATGGTCTGCGATATCCCCAAGCGCGACTTTTTGACGCGATTCACGATTGGAACGGCGGCGATGTCCTGCACGGCGAGAAGCGTATCATGATCGTGCGACCCGCCTTCAAATTGTAATATGAGTTAGGGCTAGAATCCCCCCACCAGGAATCGAACCTGGATCTGCGGATTAAGAGTCCGTAGCTTTACCACTAAGCTATAGGGGGACGGCTATTTATAGAGATTCGGATGCGTGTCTACGGCGATGAAATATGCGATGTCTTGATCGAGTAAACGATAAATCGCCCGGAGGCTACCAGTGATGTCAATACTTCGATAGCCAAGGTACTTTCCCGTGAGTGCGTGATTACGGAGCATCGGATCGGAGGAGTTTTTTTCGAAGATGAGAAGACGAGCATCGCATTTCTCTTGATGCGTTTTTGGGAGTTTGCGGTATTGCTTTATAAACCGTCGGTGGAATTTCGGAGTCATTTCGCAGAGTGGAGGTAGCGGATCGCGGCTTTCATTGATGAAAACGCGGGAGAAATATTTTTATTTTGCGCGAAGTCCCGTTCCGCTTCTTCAATGATCGCTTCAAGTTCCGGTGTCATGCGTGGCGCAACGGAAAAATGTGCTTCGCGAGTACGGATGAATTGTTTCAAATAGGAATTGACGAGCGTACTCAAGGGAAAGCCGAGATCCTGCGCGAGCTTTTTTGCCGCGTCTTTCACCGTTTTATCTGTTCTGATACTGATGAGTGTTTTCATGATGTCTATTGTACATACAACGGTCACTTTTCGTCAATAGAGGGTTTGTAAAGATGTTCGTTTTTGAATGGGATAAAGGCAAGTGCTACGGCATCGGCGTAAAACTTCGCGCGGTCTATCGCATTGTCCGTGAGGATGCCGATGGCGCCGTTTTCCTGCTTTGAGTTCGTGCGTCCGAACACAATATCGTCTGCCTCTCCAAGCTCCTTGCCCTGCCGGATGAGCTCCGCGACTCTGGGCGGCAGAAGAAATGCGCCGGTTCGCGCCCTGCCGCAGACGCCGTGTCTTGAGCGCACGACAGTCCACGCAAATGCCTCCATGCCGTCGTGTTTATCCTCCACGCCGCCTTCAATGCCGATCGCAAAATCGCAATCCATTGCCGCAGAGGACGCGCCGTGCGCGCGATTCCATGCTCCCTGAAAAACTTCGGCGTCGCTTCTCGGCTGATCGCTCACGCCGGATGTCACAGAGATGCCGCGTACTTCCACGGGCTCTCCCGGAAACATACTTACAAACCCCGCGCGCGCCGCGGCTATTTTTACCGGATTGGTGGATGCGACGATGATTTTTTTCATAAGATGCCCTCGGAGGGATTCGAACCCCCAACCACAGCTTTCCTGCACAAAATGCGCCCGGCAGGACTCGAACCTGCAACCTTCTGCTTCGAAGGCAGACACTCTATCCAATTGAGCTACGGGCGCATTTTATGCGGGATAAACTCCGGCTGGTGTGAATTTTGCCCCCTCGGCAAAATCCCGGGTGATTCTTTACGGCTCGTCCCGACATGTCGGGACTCGCCTGAATCACCCGCTTGCGCCAAGCAGTTGGCGCAAGCCCATTTCACCACGAGGGCGTATGTGGATACAAAATAGCATAAAATTGAGGAAAAGCAATTTTTTTGCTACGATAAACCCTATGTCAAAGAAGTTTTCCATACCCCAAGAAGTTGCGGACGTGTGTGCGCGCCTTGTCGTTGCGGGCTTTTCAGCGTATCCCGTGGGCGGGTGTGTGCGCGATGTTTTGCGTAATGCTCCGCCGAAGGACTGGGATGTGACGACGTCAGCCAAGCCTGAAGAAATCCTCGCGCTTTTTGAGGAGAGTTTTTATGAAAATAAATTCTTGACCGTGACGGTAAAGACCGGATCGGACGAGCCGGCTCTGAAAGAGATAGAGGTGACGACGTTTCGTACCGAAGGCAAATATACCGATAAGAGGCATCCTGATGACGTGCGTCCGGCATCCACTCTTGAGGAGGATTTGAGCCGCCGCGATTTTACGATCAACGCCATGGCGCTTTTGGTGAGAGACAAGAGACAAGAGACAAGAGACACGGAAGCGGGTATGTCCATGTCGCATGTCGCAGATCGCATGTCGCTCGTGGATCCTTTCGGCGGGCAAGAAGACCTCAAAAAGAAAATCATACGCGCGGTCGGCGATCCCGAGGAGCGTTTTGGAGAAGACGCGCTTCGTATGATGCGCGCCGTGAGATTTTCGGCAGAACTCGGCTTTGAGATTGAAGAGCGGACGAAAGCCGCGATCATAAAACTCTCGGGCAACATGGCGTTTATCGCGGGCGAACGCATCCGAGACGAGTTCACCAAGCTTCTGATGTCGCCCTCCCCCCGCCGCGGGATTGAGATTATGCACGAGACGGGCATCCTCCAGCACGTCATCCCCGAGCTTGAAGAAGGCATCGGCATGGTGAACCGTCCGAAGCATCTTATGATCTGGGATCACAATCTCAAGGCTCTGGAGTATGCGGTTGAAGCAAAATATCCGTTGGATGCCAGGATTGCGGCACTCCTGCATGACGTGGGCAAACCTCGCGCGCGGGGGCCCATGAAAAACGACGAATGGACGTTTTATGGGCATGACGTCATCGGCGGCAAGATGGCGGCGGCGATTTTGACGCGGCTTCATTTCCCGCATGCGACCGTGGAGAAGATCGCGACTCTGATCCGGTGGCATCTTTTCAAATATGATCCCGATGAAGGGATCACCGATTCGTCGGTGCGGCGGCTGATACGCAATGTGGGAGCGGATCGCATGGAAGACCTCGTGCGCTTGAGGATATGCGACCGCATGGGCATGGGCGTACCCAAAGCCCTCCCCTATCGCCTACGCCATTTTCAGTTTCGCGTGGAGAAGATACTGCGCGAGGAAGAGGCTCCGAGCGTCAAAATGCTCAAAATCAACGGGGAGGATATCATGCAAATCCTTGACATCAAGCCGGGACCTACGATCGGCAAAGTGCTGGAAGTGCTCCTGCAGGAAGTGATTGACGATCCTGCCCAAAATACGCCCAAGGCGCTTGAGGCGCGCGTGTGCGAACTCGGCCGGCTCTCGGATGCGGAGCTTGCTGAAATAGCCGAGCGGGCGGAATCAAAGGTGGAAATGCTAGAAGATCAGCGTGAGGGCCGGATCAAGCAAAGATATTATGTGAAGTAGTTGTTTTGACTGCGTAGTTTATATCGTGCTACGCTTGCCCCCAAGATTTCATAGGGGAAGTTTTTTGACATCTTCATAGGAGATCGGACAGATGACGATGACAAGATCGGAACGCACGGGCTTGTCGGCGCAGGAGTTTTTTGAGAAGTACCACGGCGTTGGTGTGAAGTTTGATAATTTCATACTCCATAACCGGTATGTGAATTTTCCGCGTAGCGAAATATCTACCGCTACTGAACTCATGGGCATTCGTTTTTCTCTTCCGGTGTTTACATCGCCCATGGATACGGTGACAAAGGCGCGGATGGCGGCCGCAGTGGCGGACGCGGGCGGTATAGGCATTATTCACGTCAATTTGCCGTCATCCCAGCAGGCGCGGGAGAGCAACAAGGTGAAGTACAACGGATTCATCATTGATCCGATTGTCCTGCATCCTGACGCGGAGCTTGATATGCTGGAGCTCGTACGGGTGCAATTCTCGCACGTACCCGTGACGGAAAACGGCAGGCGCAGGGGAAAACTGGTAGGGATGATCTCCACAGCATATCGTCCGCGGCCGCAGGACGAGACAGTCGGCGACTGCATGGATCGCGATCCTGCGGTAGCGCTGGATCGCGATATCTTGTCTGCCGCATCCATCGTGGACACTGCAAAAGCGCGGGCGATGATGCGTGCCAAACGCGCCAGATCTCTTGCGGTCGTGGATAGTGCGGGGCATCTGGTGGGGCTGATCGTGGCAAGCGATTTGCGCGACGAGCCAAATGGCGATACGGAGCCGACACTTGATGCCAATGGACGGCGCGTGGTGGGTGCGGCGATCATCACAGACCCGGAGGACTACGAACGGCGTGTCCCGAAATTGCTTGAGGCGGGAGTGGATGTGCTCTGCATAGACACGGCGCAGGGCGATTCAATCTTTGTTGAAACCACTCTTGCATGGATCAAAAAGCGATACCCGCAAGCGCGTGTGATCGCGGGTAACATATCAACGCCCGAAGCCGCCATGCGGCTCATCAGGGCCGGTGCGGACGCGCTTCGCGTAGGCAACGGATCGGGATTGGTATGCAAGACGCAGGAGGTAACCGGCGCCGGAGCGACACTTCCTACGGCGATCTATCATATAGCGGCTGTGGCTCGGCAGTATGACATCCCTGTGATTGCCGACGGCGGGATCAGGGATTCGGGAGATATCGTAAAAGCCCTTGCTCTTGGGGCGAGCGCTGTGATGGTAGGTACGATGGTAGCGGCTCTGCCGGATTCGGCCGCGCCGATTCGAAATGTCATGGTTGACGGCAGACCGACCCAGCGCAAAATGCACCGCGGCATGGCATCCCAAAGCGCGTATCAGGAGCGTGTCGTGCCGCGCTATGGAGATACGGGAGGAGAAGTGACCCAGATGCCCGAAGGCACGGAGATTTATCTTGAGCCCTCCACCATGCCCTCTACGGTCTTTTTCCAGCAGTTGCGCTCCGGCATCATGCAGGGGTTTAACTACCTTGGCGTGCGGAATATCGCCCAGCTTCAGCATGATCTGGATATCGGCGATATCCGGCTGGAATATATCCATCCTCGTTAAGGGATGCTGATCACTTAAAATTCAGAGCCTGCTCTCACAGAGAGCAGGCTCTTTCACTTGGTCTAAAACCCTTGCTCTTGAGCGATAAAAACGCTATGCTGATTCCGTACAAAAAATAATTTGCGGGCTGTAGTATAGTGGTAGTACGTACGCTTTGGGGCCGCTCCTATTCTCGGGGCGTAGTATATCGGCAGTACGCACGCGCGGGGTTATTTTCGGTTTCGGGGCGTAGTATATTGGTAGTACGCACGCTTCGGGTGCGTGAAGGCCGAGTTCGATTCTCGGCGCCCCGAAACCGAAAATAACGGGAATGCGGGGCATTCCCCGGAAATTCGCAAAGCGAATTTGTAAAGACTGGGTTCAATTCCCAGCAGCTCGAAATGAAGAGACGCCATCAATTTCTTGCGGCGATGATCTGCATAGTTGCGGCGGCTTTTGTTCTGCGGCTTGCGGGTGTTTCGTATGGACTGCCTTTGCGGCTCATTGCAGACGAGCCGCAATATATCCTGACGGGCGTTCTTATGGTGCAGGAGCATATGATAACGATGCCCCTGCATCTTCCGGCTTTTTCGGAGCTTCTCTACAGTCCCCCGCACCTCATCTATCTTTTTCTCGTGCCCTTTGGATCATCAGATACGTCGCACAGGCGAACACGTTGATACCATACTTCGTGGTTGCACGCCTGATCAGTATTGCGACAGGACTCGTGACAATCTGGTGCGTGTATCAGGCGTCTCGCAGGCTTTTCCCCAAAGACAAATCGGCGGCTCTGCTCTCCGCCTACTTTCTTGCCACCAGTATTCTTGCGATTGCGGTTTCGTCCTCCGCTAGGCATTGGCCGTTTGCCGCCCTGCTTGCGATGCTTGGATTTGCACTGTTGGTAAACTCACGCAGGGAATTCGCCCGGCGATACTTATGGACTGCGGCCATTGCGGGCATCGGCATGGGTATCAATCAGGTGGTCGGCGCGCTCATGGCTATAGCGCCCGTGTGGTATGTCCTGATGGAGCGCCAATCGGTGAAGCGGCTCATATCCGCATGGTGGTTTTATGCGGGCATCGGTATTTTTGCCGTGCTTACGGCTCTGCCATTTCTCATTTTTTCATACAGTTTGCTTGGCGTGGGTAGAAAAATGTGGGCGCATGCGCCTACCTTGTGGGGACTTGCCGGGGCTCCAATGGTTTTTCTTGGTCCGGTGATGAAATCGGAGCCAGTGCTGTTTCTCTTTTGTATCATAGGATTCATTGCGCTTTGGCGCACGCATAGGCGTCTTTTTTGGATACTGGTGAGTATTGTGATCGGATACATAGAACTGTTTCAGGTCGTTTATTTCTTCCAGCACCGATTTCTTGCAATCCTCGTGCCGTTTTTGGCGCTGATCGCCGGATTTGGTGCCGCGGCGTTGCTTGGCGCGGCACCTTACAAAAAAATCCGCGTGGCAATACTATGCCTCCTCATGCTTATACCGCTTACAGCTTCCGTGCGGTTCAGCTATCTGCTCCTGCGCGGTGATTCCCGCGCGCTTGCGCGCGCGTGGTTTGAGACGCATATTCCGACAGGGTCGCGGGTGGTGGTATGGGGCCATCTGATGCGGCTCGTATCCGAGCGTGCGGCGATTCGTGAAAAAATACTTATTGCAGACGCGTGGGATATGGATGATAAAAATGAATACGATTACCCGGACAGGTCATGGGGCCCGTCTTCTCACGCGCTCAACCTGTTTGATGTGCAGATAGAGTCTTTTTATGAAAATATCGTGCGTTATGCATGCGCGCGGGATTATGAATACGCCGTTATTCAGGAGGGAAGCGACTTCCAGCCGCCGTGGCGCAGGGCGCATATGGAGCGGTTGATACAGGGAGCGGAACGTCTGCAGTCATTCGGCACATCCGACGATCAGTACTCGGTGACGGCCACCCAGTTTGACGGATGGCCGTGGGTGATGCTGGGCATCCGCGAATTCGGCCCCAAGATTTCCATCTATAGATTAAACAAAGATGTTTTGTGCGCCGATCCGGAATCCCGAGCGCGCATGATTCTTGATGACAGGCAATTGCTTGAGCGCGGCATGGCGCGGGCGCATCACTTTACTATAGCCGAGCGGCGCAACGTACATGTGGATATTTCAACGGATCAGCCGGTGACCGCTTTGTTGTTTTCAGAAGACCGGTTTAACGCATGGCAGAAAGACCGTACTACTAAGCCTATTTTCCAGATGGAATTGCCGCGGGAGATCATCCCGTTTACGGGCGGCCGGTATGTACTTGTCGTGGCGGCGTCCGATGGCCCGGCTCTCTATTCCTTGACTTTGGGAGCGGATGAACTGTTTTTCAGAGAGTAATCGGTTTGCGCAAATCGCCGGATTCCGCTACTATTTTCACAGCGAGGTTAGGGTATGGATCATGGCTACAGGCAAGAATTTTTACAGCAAGGTATATGACGCGGTAAGACAGATTCCACGGGGACGGGTGGCGACCTATCAGCAAATCGCTATCGCCGTGTCCACTCCCCGCGCGGCACAGGCGGTGGGATGGGCCTTGCGTGCGCTTCCCGCAGGGTCTGATGTGCCGTGGCAGAGAGTGATCAATTCCCAAGGCATGATCTCCATCCGCAATCTCCGCGCGCCGAAGTCACTACAGGCGCGACTCCTGCGTGAAGAAGGTGTCGCCGTGAGCATTGAGGAAGGAAACTACGTCGTTGATTTGGACGAGTACCTCTGGCATCCGTATAAGTAAGGGCTCATAGTAAAGTGGTATTACGCGGCATTCGCATTGCCGAGTCCCGGGTCCGATTCCCGGTGAGTCCATAAAAGACTTTTAAATACAAATGGACTATCTCGCAACTGTGCTTCCATTGTTAATCAAGGTAGTGGGGCTGTGGATCTTGATTCAATGCATCTTGCTGATCTGGCTTTGGCTAATTCACGATCTGCCTTTGATCAGAATCCGTGAGAGACTGCATAAAATTCCTATAGAAATAAACGAGCAAAATAGAGGGAGAGGTATTCTGCGAGATGAACAAGAAAGGCAAATTGCAATTCAGCAGAGACCACTTAAAGCCGAATTGGAACTGAGAGAATATAAACGAAACATATTTTTAGATCGTCTCCATCTAATTTCCGTTATCAAACCCAAGTCGTAGAAATTTAACTTTGCCCTTGAGACATGGCTTGTAAGGGCATTTGAGACGTCTACTTCGCTGATGGAGAGTTTGGATTCCCGCGAGAGCGATGTTGGGTGAAAGTGAATTGAGGAGTTGGGATTTCTGCTACGGTATGCTATCATAGGGCTATGAAAAAGGAACTCCTTAAATACCGCTTACTACTTCCCTCACAGATTGAGGTGCAGATTCATCGTGCCGAGGAAGGGGGTTTTTGGGCTAAGGTGAAGACGTTTCCCGGTGTAGTGGCGCAAGGAGATGACATCTTGGATTTGATTGAAATGGTGAATGTCGCAATTATGGATTACGTGGAAGTGCCTGCACGGTTGAGAAAGTACCTTGCACGGTATGAACCACAGCTAACACGGAGCGATTTCAAGAAAATCATTGAGGACTACCGGCATAAAAAGCTTGAGGAAGTAGTGACAAAAGTCATCCAAAGACATACGATGATGACGTTTAGTCAGGTTGCCGCGTGATTATGGACTACCCGTCTCTCACTAATTGCTCCGGCCAATATATCGTCAAAGCCCTCGTCCGACTCGGGGGCTTTGAAATTAAGAAAGGATCAAAACATTTTTGGAAAGTTTGTCACACGAAAACTAACAAGTGTTTTACGTTGCCAAACAGGAAACCCCTAAAGAAAGGTTTGGTATGGAGTCTCGTACGATATTTTTTACAGCCTGCGGGATATTCAGAGGGAGAGATCTTCAAAGAACTCTGGTGTTAAATTGAGCTTTGTTTTATGGATGAGCGTCACCCCAACGATGAATATCTTGATCTTGTGGA
>CAZYED010000006.1:0-6133 GCA_964646295.1 uncultured Candidatus Saccharibacteria bacterium
TTCTGCAAAGCCTTCTTCTCGGGATTCAGCGTACCTCCGGTACGCATCATCCCTGGCAAGACGCGAGGGCTTCCCGCAAAGCGGGAGTCCCCGTCTCCGGCAAAGGCTTTGCGACGAAATTCGCTCCGCACCCGCATCAAAGCCATTTTTGAGATGGGTTCTACTGGGCAAGCCATCCGCCGTCCACATAAAACGTGGCGCCGGTTACGTAGCTTGCCTCATCGGATGCAAGAAACACGACCATCGCCGATACTTCCTCCGGCCTTCCCATTCTTTTCATGGGAATGCGCGCGATCATGGCATCCATGGCGTCTTTGGGCATCCGGGCCGCCTGCACCATGGGAGTATCAATGGCGCCCGGAGCCACGACATTGACGCTGATCCCGAGCGGCGCCCATTCCACGGCAAGCGTTTCGGTCATACCGATGATGCCTCCTTTGGACGCGGTATAATGCGCGCCTCCGGCAATGCCGACTCCTACCTGGCCTGATGCCACGGAGGCGATATTGATGATGCGCCCGGAGCCTGCCGGACTATTTTTCGCCATTTCCTTGGCCGCGCGCTGTGCACAAAGAAATTGCCCCTTGAGATTGACATCAAGCATCGTGTCCCAATCCTCTTCTGTAAGCTCCAGCGCCGGTTTTGAAATATAAATACCCGCGTTATTGACCAAAATATCCAATCGTCCGAATTTTTTTACTACCTCGTCAAAGCCCGCGTCTACATCGGCTTTTTTGGAAACATCCATCGTAACACACATTGCCTCGCCCCCTTTGGCCGCTATCTCTTCCACGACTCCTGCGCATTCTTTGGCATCAATATCCGCGATGGCAACTTTGGCACCCTGTCCTGCAAGCGCCAACGCATGGGTCCTGCCCATACCGCGCCTGCCGCCTGTCACGAGAGCAACCTTATTAGTAAGATTCAACATATATCCAAAAGGAAATCGCTCCGCCGTAAAACAGCGGAGCGCACGTTCATTTAATCTTCTTCCAGAGCCAGATACCCAACAGCACGAGGTCCACCAACACCACGATCCACACGAGAGAGCCGAGCGCCCCAGCGCCGCCCATCATACCGACGCCCGATCCATAGTTTCCATATCCCATCATATATTTGATAATTAGTTAATCAATCAATTACTACAATCGGTTACTTGATTTTATTGAAGAGAGCCGCAAAAAGCCAGACAGCCAAAAGCGCAATGACATTCCAGATCACAAGGCCGGAGACAAACGTGCCGAGAGTCAGGATGTTGCGGCCCATGTCTATACCCATATGCAGTCCGTATCTCATAAATCCCGGGCGTATTCCGGGCGCCAGCGCAACACCCGCAAAGCAGATCACATAGACGATGCTGATCCACGCCGAAGCGACTTTCAGGAGATGATTGGTATTTATTGCATTGATTGTATTCATAGAGTTATAAAACGCTGAAATTAAACATCATACCCGACTCCAGATGCTCGGCGATATGGCAATGAGCCATCCAGTCGCCGGGGTTTGACGCGTCCAGGAGAATATCGACCGTTTCTCCCGATGGAATCAAAACCGTATCCTTCCATACCAAATTATCCTGCCGCGCGCCGTTTTGCGCAAGCACGAGAAACCTCTGCCCATGGAAGTGAATGGGGTGCTGCATCGGATGCATGGAGTTCGGATCGTTGAAAATCCGGATCGCGACCTGCTCGCCCCGCTTGAATGTCCAGTCAATATCCGTATTTTCTCTGCCCGTGTCCTGATCTATGATCTTCCACTTCACGGTATCGGTAGTGGACATGGCGCCCATCATGGTATTCGTATCTTCCCATTCAATGCCGTCGGAGCCGGCACCCGTCATACCACCTCTCATCATTGTACCGTCCGGCATCCTATGGCCGCCCGGGAAACTCATCATGCCGTCCATCATATCAACGGCGAGCGCAAGATGTTTATCAAGCGGTTTGTCAAAATACCGGCGATACGGATCAATGCTTTTCTCGGCGGCCATATTGATGCGAAGCGCTGAAAACGCTTCGACATAGGAGGGCGAGACTCCATCGCCTGAAACCGAAACCGTTCCGAGCGTGTATGTCTTGTCAGGAGTTTTGTTTTCCAGCGCGTATGACCCTTCCTTATCAAAGAGCACTTCCACGACAGCGCGCTCCGAAGGCCCGATCACAACCGCATCCTTCCATTGGTCTTTTTCGTACGCGCCTCCGTCCGCCCCCACAAGTTTCAGCTTCATCCCTGCAATTGCAAAATTAAACGGCCGCGCGTTGGCGGCATTGGTAATATAAAACCTGATCACTTCTCCTTTTTTTGCGGGCAATGTATAGTCGGTCTCTCCATTGACCAGCATTACGTTGCCGTAGCGCCCCATGAGCGTATGATCGGCACCCCGCTTGCTCAAGACGATCCTGCCGCCTGTGGCGAGCGACGTCGAGCCATTTTCAATCAAGATATCGTCAAGAAACAGCGCGACCTCGCGATTGACCGGCGACCAGTAGTCGCTGTCCGCGGGTACGACCAGATAATTGCCGTAGAGCCCCAGCTCCTGCTCATAATCTTCACGGACGTGCGGGTGATACCAATACATGCCCGCGTCAGGAAATTTCAGCGTATAGGCGAATGTTTCTCCGGGCTTCATTTCTTTCTGCGTGGCCTGCGATCCGTCAAAAGGATTGTCCATACGCACGCCGTGGGAATGAAGTAAAGTCGGCATGTCCATGCCGTTTGTAAAATTGATGGTGATCGTGGCACCCTGTACCACCTTGATCAGCGGCCCCGGGATTGATCCGTTGTACGCAAGCAGGCGGTATTCCACGCCGTTGATATTTTTCCGGACATAGCCCGCAGTAAGATCATAAGTATCGCCGTCTTGTAATTCCACAGTCTCCGAAGGTCGCACAGGCGCAAGCCCCGCGAGATCCGCGCTTGAGTATTCGCGGCCCGCGCCATACGGCAATCTATCTTGGGACAGCAGAATTGCCCCGACGATGACAACGGCCGCGATCACGATAAGGTAGAGATATTTTTTGTTCATCATCATGAATTATATATTTTGACGCCGCAGGAGCATCGCATTAAAAGCTACAATCACGGTAGAGAGCGACATAAATACCGCGGCAACGGCAGGCTCAAGGATAATCCCCCGATATGCAAGGGCGCCCGCGGCAATCGGCAATGCGGCTAAGTTATATCCGGTCGCCCAGAAAAGGTTTTGCATCATTTTGGTGTATGTCAGTCGGGAGAGCTTGATAATGCTTGCGATATCGCGAGGATCGTTGCGTACCAAAATAATCCCCGCCGACTCAATGGCGACATTGGTCCCAGCACCTATCGCGATCCCAAGATCGGCGAGCGCGAGCGCCGGCGCATCATTGACGCCGTCGCCCACCATTGCGACTTTTTGCCCGCGCGACCGGAGCAGTTTTATTTTTTCCGCTTTTTGATCCGGCAGGACTTTGGCAAAATACTCATCAATACCAAGTTCTCCTGCGACCCAGCGCGCTACGTCCTCGCTATCGCCCGTAATCATGGCGGTCTTAACCCCCATCGCGCGCAAGACAGCGATCGCGTCATACGACTCCTCGCGGATCACGTCGGCAAGCGCCAAGGCCCCAAGCACTGCGCCGTCCTTCAAGACGATATTAATCGTCTTGCCTTGCCGCGCCAGCATGTCCGTCTCCGCTTTCAGCGCCGGAGGCAATACCATGTTTCGATCTTCGACCATAGCGACACTTCCGACTAGTACTTCAGCGCAGCCGATCTCAACCCGCACGCCTTTCCCCGGCAGACGCTGAAAATTACGCGCCTCATGTAGAGCCATCTTCCTTTTGTACGCCTCCCGTATCATCGCTCCCGCAAGCGGATGCTCGGAATGACTGTTGGCTGAAGCCGCATACAAAAGCACCTCGTCCTCGCCTCCATGGGCTACCGGTACAATCTTGTCCACGCCGAATTCCCCGCGGGTCAGCGTCCCTGTTTTATCAAAAAGCACGATATCAACGGCGCGAGCCGCTTCAAGCGCGATACGCTCGCGCACCAAAAATCCGTTTCGCGCGGCTTTTGTCGTAGATATGGATGCGACAAGCGGCACCGCAAGCCCTAGCGCATGGGGACACGCGATGACAAGCACGGCAACAAGCCGTTCTACTGCGGTAACAATACCCGCGCCCGCAAACATCCATGCGCCAAACGTGATAACGCCCGACCCGACCGCAATACCGGTAAGATAGAGTGCCGCGCGGTCTGAAAGCATCTGCAGGCGCGATTTGGAAGCCTGCGCGTCCGCAACCATGCGCATGACGCCCGCAAGAAACGTATGCTCGCCTATCTTATCCATCCGCACCGTGAGCGCGCCATCTCCGTTGATCGCACCCGCGATCACCGCGTCGCCGATTTTTTTGGCGACCGGTTTTGATTCGCCGGTGATGATTGACTCATTGAGATCGGACTGGCCGTCCATGATCGTGCCGTCGGCAGGCACCTTGCTCCCGGGCCGGATGAGCACCGTATCCCCCGTCACGAGTTGGGCAAGCGGGATCGTCTGTACAGTACCATGACGCATGACTTCCGCGGTATCCGGCAGAAGTTTGGCAAGCTCTTTCAAAGCCCCCTCGGCTCCGACGACCGCTTTCATTTCCATCCAGTGGCCGATCAGCATCACCGCAATAAGCGTTGATAGTTCCCAAAAAAGCGTCTCGCTCCTGCCGGAGAATACCGAAAATACGCTGAATACGTATGCGGCCGTGATCGCAAGCGCGATCAAGGTCATCATACCCGGAAGCCGCGCGCGTATTTCCCGATACGCGCCCGTAAGAAATACTCCTCCGCCGTAGAAAAACACTACGGACGCAAGTGCTAAAATCATGTACTCCTGCCCGACGAAAGTCGGCGGGGCCCAGCCAAAGACCGTCTCGGTGATCTCCGAATACGCCAGGATGGGTATGGTAAGCGCCGCAACAATCCAAAACTTCCGCAAAAAAGATTCCGTCCGGTGTCCCGCATGCTTATCCAACGAGCCGTGAGTGGGCGAAGACATGCCATGCCCATTGTGGTCCACAAATGCTTTTTTTGATGCATCCGGCACAAGCACCAAATTCATCCCGCACTCCGGGCACCTACCCGGCCTGCCGGATACAACCTCCGGATGCATGGGACAGACATACTTTTGCGGGATCATGTCGTCCGTTTTCATGCTCTTATGATATCCTCTTTTGAAAAAATAACAAAAGAAAGCCTCAGACTTATCTCACTGTATAGCATTGACTCGCGTGCGCGAGGGATTTAAAATTAACGGACATTAACAGTAACCCTCAATAACAATATTATGGATACAGAGCAACATTCGCGATTTCATACGGTCGTGCCGACGGTCGGGCGATTCCCGCTTACGATCGTGATCTTCAGTTGTGTCATGCTTGCGATCAACGCGTTCGGACTTTTTAATTTCCTAACCAATCTGTCCGCATTTGTTCCGGGCATCGGAAGCGGCATGGCGGTTGATCAGATCGCTTTTATGATTGCCGGGCGTCAGTTGGGCGCCGCACTCGTACTCGCGTTTGCCTTGTTTTATAAAAACGTGCGCGTCATGCAGTTGGCATGGGTTGTCGCCATTATCCGTGAAGTGGCTGACCTGGCGCTCGCACGCAACAGCATGGGCATGTTTGCTTTTGTCATCGTTCTCCTCATCGCTGAAGTTGCCACATTTATCTATCTTGGCGCTATCGCATCGGGACGCATCCCCAAATATATCAAGACGGACAAATAACATGGCTCCGTATACTGGTATGTCCCTCAATAAAATTGAGGAGCGCCGGATGCAAACCACGCCAAAGCCACATTAAATACTATATTACCGAGGCCCAGCGGGATCATGACACGGCGAAAAGAATACCGCGCGATACCCGCCGAGATCGTGATGAAGTCGTTGGAAAAAGGCACGAGCGCGCCGTAGAGAAAACAAAACAGAGGAAGCAGGATCGGATGCTTTTCGCTGAAAGAATATATCTGCTCAAAAATCCCCTTGATCTTCGGGGGAGCCACCATCCCGCCCCGCATGCCCGCATAGTACGATGTGGAATCGCCAAGCATGACGCCCGCCGCCGCCGAGATGCCGAGCAGGACAGGATTCATGCCGCCTGCGGCA
>CAZYED010000006.1:6143-10889 GCA_964646295.1 uncultured Candidatus Saccharibacteria bacterium
CGACGAGCACCAAGTGATACGGCACTCCGCTGAATGTCGTGAGACCTCCGAGAAACGCAAGAAGAAAGATCAGCGCATACACATTGTTGACCCCGATGAAGTCAATGATGCGTTCGGGACTCAAGTACAAAAAAGCATAGATGGAGAGACTGCCCAAAAACACCAAAGGCACAAGCCCCCAGAGATATTTGGCCTTTTTGCCGTCTCGGAACTTTATCATCTGCTATAAGGGGGCGGGTCTATTTAAGATACGCACGACTCGCGCCTCTATCTGTCCCGCGGCGTTTTCACTCCCCACAATGACCGCGTAGAAGCCGATGCGGATATCTTTGAATCCGACTCCATCCCGGCCACGCCTGATCTGCGTCGTGGAGACAATCAGCACGGTCAGCGGCGCAGTGCCTTGTCCGACAATCTCAAAACTGTCTTCCTGTACCGCCACGATCCTGCCGAAATACCTGGCCTCGGCCCATCGCTCAAAAAATCCGACACTGAATCCAAGCGTATAGAGCACCAGATTGGCCGCGGCCACCACGCACAAAAGCCCCGCAAAGACGAGAATGACGCGTATGAGTATCGGATGCTTTCCGTTCATATCTTTTATTTTACCCCCATCGGACCGCCTGCGCTATGCGTGACCCATCTTCTCTACATCCACGATCTTGCCGTCATCAAACTTCACGATCATATCGGCGCGCCTGGCATACTGCTCCTCATGCGTCACCATAATGATCGTCTGGCCCGCCCTGTGGAGCTCCGAAAAAATATCCATGATGGCGCGGGATGATTCATTGTCCAGATTGGCGGTCGGCTCGTCGGCAAAGAGCACCTTCGGGTCATGCGCAATGGCGCGGGCGATGGAGACGCGCTGTTGCTCCCCTCCCGAAAGCTGGCTCGGCAGGTTGTGGGGACGTCCGCTCAATCCGACCCGCGCGAGCGCCTTGTCGGCTTCCGCGTACGCCATACTGCGGCCAAGATTTTGCATAAGCAGGGGCAGGACGACGTTTTCCCGAGCGGTAAGGTCGGGCAGAAGGGCATAGTCCTGGAATACGTAGCCAAATTTCTGCAGGCGGAAAAGTACTTCTTCGGCATCGCTCATCTCGCGCGTGCTATGCCCGTCTACGATAACATCGCCCGATGTCGGCTCATCCAGCAAACTCATCTGGTAAAGAAACGTGCTCTTGCCCGCGCCCGAGCGGCCCATAATCGCGACAAACTCACCGTCGCGCACGCGGAAATCCACCCCCTTGAGCACGTGAGTTTCTATAGAGCCGTTGCAAAATGTTTTTACGAGATTTTTTACTTCAATCATACGGGGCGCAGACGACGTTTAATTTCTGCCCAAGATGGAATCAAGGGTATTCTTCCTGATGATCATCCACGCGGGTATGTAGCCCGCGACAATGGTGGAAAATACCAGCAGGCCCACGCGCAAAAGCGTCTGATCAAGAGGCGCTACGAGGATCCCGTCGCTGAAAGGAAAGTCTATCGGGTGGCGCGCGATCAGCGGCACAAGCAGGGCATATACGATCAGCAGTCCGATCGCCGATCCGAATAGCGCATAAAAAACAGACTGAAATACGTAGGACATGCGTATCGCGCTCCCGTCTATGCCGATGCCCTTCATGATGCCGATGTATTTGCGCCGCGTGATCGCGTTGATAAATACGACGATAAATATCGTGATGGACGCGACCACAAGCCCGATGGAGCTAAATGCGGCTCCGAGCATATTAAACGTATTGATGATGTCTTTGAGAAATTGCGGCTGTGCATCCGTATAGGTTTGGACTTTTGCAAACCTGTCGGCTCCGCTTTGCTTCAGTTTCTCGCGCACTGCGGCCGGATCCGCGTCTTTTGCAAGAAGCACCGCGATCTGATCCACATTGCCGTCATTTCTGCCGATCATGCTCCGAAACTGCGAATCTACCATGAACACGTTGCGCGTCAGCGCGTCCACTTTGCTCTTGATGATGCCTTTGACCGCAACCTCGCGTACGACGCCCCCGATCGTGATCCGGATTTTCGTCCCCACGACTACGTGATCCAGAGCCGCAAAGTTGGGGTCGTCCACCGGCACATACTGGCTAAGCAAAAACTGCCCCACGATTACTTGATCATAATCTCCGGACGAGAGATATGAGCCCTCGCCAACCGACTGCGACAGATGCGTCACCGCATCCTCATCCGCAGGATCAATGCCGAATACCTGCGCGGGCGCCGTGTTGGGCTTATCGGTTTCCTTGCGCGTTTTGTAATTTGCTTCCAACGTGGCGCCCTCGCTATACCGCGCAGATATGTACTTCACCTCCGGCAGGCTCCTGACGAGATTGATCAGATTGGGGCTGTTTTCTATATAGCGCTTGTCGTCAAGTGCTGAAATGATCACATCGCTCGTAAACTCGGTGCGCACCTGATCCACCGCGCCCTGTATGAGACCCACCAAGATGCCGCTTACCACGACCAGATTCAAAAACGTCAGTACCATGACAAAAATGATCAGGCTCGTCGTCCAAATACTCGCTCTCCTGATCTGGCGCACCGCAAGAAAGAAACCGATGCGAATATTGAGACCGGACAGCATGGTTATTCGGCAAAGGTCTTCACGATGACAATGTCGCCATCCGCAAGACCCGACACGACTTCTATCTGACCGAGCGATGAGACGCTCCCTGTCTGTATTTCCCGCTCTCTGACGGCGTTGCCCTGCCGTACAAGGACGAATTTCTTCCCGTCTCTGCGGATGACAATGCCTTGGGGCACTGCGATCACGCCCGATTTTTTCTCGGTCGTAATCAGAATGCTTGCGGTCATGCCGGACTTGATGCGCCCGTCAGGATTTATGAATCCAAGCTTGATCCGGTATGTGGATACGCCATCGCGGATCGTCTCTGCCGGATCCACCGAAATAACGCGCGCGGGAAATGGCGTCTCCGCGCCATACGCATCCAATACCACCGACGCGGAATTGCCGACTTTGACGTATGAAATATTGATTTCCGGCACGTAGCTTTCTATCTGGAGCGCATCGGCGCTGATGACGGAGACCGCAGTCTCGCTTGCCGCGGCAATACTGCCGACCTTGGCATTGACTACCGTGACTACGCCACCAATCGGAGACAGTATCTGCCTGCGGGCAAGCTGTGCCAGAATATTACGCATGCCTGCCTCCGCCTGTCGGATCTCCGCCTCATACAAAGCGCGGTCGGTCGCCCGCGCGGGCGATTTTTTTACCGCGAGCTGGTCTTCGGCGGCCGCCAGATCACCTTTTTCCGTATTCAGATCCGCCTCTGCCGTCTTGAGACTCGTCTGCGCCGCAGTGGCGTTTGCGATCGCGGTATTTACATTGGTGCGCGCAGTCGCGATATCCGCGCGCCATCCGTCAATCGTCGCCTGCGTAAGATTGGTATTGGGAGTAAGCCCGCTGACTACAAAAGAAACTTTTTCAAGAAAAATCCGTACGTCATCAAGGTTTTTCTTTGCAAGCGCCGCGGAGGCGGTAAGATCATCCGATGCCGTAAGCCCGCCAAGCTCCGCCGCCCATGATGTCAGCACCCCTTCAAGCTTGAGCCTCCGGCTCTCAAGATCAAGCTTGAGAGCACCAGCGACATACGCATTGACCGAAAGTTGGGGATACTGCCCGCGAGGGCTTGTAAAAAGCTGATCCGCGTTTCCGCGCACCGCGTCATCCGCCTTGGTATAGGCATCCTGTATGGTATCCGTGAGATCCTGCTTTGCGTCTGCGATCGCCTGCTCCGCATTGCGCACGGCAATTTCCGCATTTGCCACCGCGGTCTCGGCGCTGTGTATCTCCTCGGGCGATTCCCCGACAATCAGCTGATCCAGCCGCGCACGCGCAAGCATGATGCCGGCTTCGCTTTCCGCAAGTTTTGCATTCAGTTCCGACGTATCCTGCGTTACCAAAAGAGACCCCGCGACCACGCGGTCGCCGACAGACGCCGGCACTCCGGTAATACGGCCGCTCTGCCCAAAAGAGAGATTGAGATTTTCCGCGGCAAGCACCCTGCCGGACACCGAAATCTCCTGTACGAAGTCTCCTGCGCGGATCACGAGAGTCTCCTCATCCGTCTTACCGTTTTGCACCGCGATCAGTACCGCAAGACCCGCTCCGAGAAAAGCAGCCACGGCATAGCGTAGAGTTGGCGCGCCGATATGAGCAAAAAATTTCTTTATAAATGATTTCGTCATCCGTTATTTACCGATTTCCACCAAATCATCGCCCGATATTTTCAGATATTTTGAAACGCCCACGGAAGGACGCGCCGCCATCGGCTCATCGGGCCTGCGCTCCGCATAGTTGACGATCACGCGGCCGTCGCGTATCTCGGTCGACTGGGGAGCGATCCTGTCGCCCAGGAAAACCGCATTCGTCCCCCGGTATCCCGCAGGTGTCTTGAGCGCTACGACCGCATAAAAGAACGTGCCACTGCCTCCGCCATCCTGCGTCAGGAGAAAAGCGACATCCAAGATGCCGTCGCCATTGAGATCGCCGTACGCTTCATTGCCAAAATAACGCGTCGTGGTCATAGAGGCGCTCCCGGGAGCCGATTCTGTCTCCGCCATGCCTCCCGTGAGCTTCACTGACTCTCCCTCAATTATATACGGGATATCTTTATGGGACGCCTGTACTCCCGTACTTCCGCTTTCCTGCCGAGTATCGCGGTCGTCCATGCCGGAGACACGCGTATTCAAAACTAGCCACCCGCCTGCGGCAATGACTGCCGC
>CAZYED010000006.1:10899-12200 GCA_964646295.1 uncultured Candidatus Saccharibacteria bacterium
AGATACCAAAATATTTTTCTCATCGCCTTATGCTATCACAAAACGCCCGCGCAAAAAACAGCAGAAAACGAAATTGAATCCTGTCCCTTAAGACAAAGTCGGAACTCATATATACGCACATATATATACGAATACCCCTCTTATATGCGAAAATCACCCGGGGGATCAACCTCCCGGGTGACTACTCTCACTCATACCCCATCATTCCCTGTCTTGATTTCAAATTCTCTCCAAAGAGCATCTTCTGCCGCTTGTTGCTCGGCATTTTTCTTGCTCCACCCTCTTCCTTCCCCGGCACAACGACTGCCGATAAAGAGCTTGGTCATCCACTGCTTTTCGTGATCCGCCCCCTCCTCTCCTACAATCAGATAAGAAGGCGTTATCGCGAATTTCTCCTGACAAAGCTCTTGAAAATACGACTTTGGATCACGGTGAAGACCCAAGGTGATAATTTCGTAGAGCTGTGGAAACAGCCATTCGTCAAGAAATAGCTCAACCATGCCTATGCCCCGATCAAGAGACATCGCTCCGATCAGCGCTTCACACACGCATGCCAAAATGTAATGGCGCGCTCTTCCCGTGTCCCTCGCTTCGCCCCTTGAGAGGAGAATAAATTCCTCAATGTCCAGTCTCTGCGCAACTCCCATAAGAGTCCTCGTATTGACGAGAGCGCTACGATACATAGTAAGCAGACCTTCCTGTTTGTCGGGAAATGCGCGATAGAGACGATCGGTGACTACCCACTCCAGCGCGGCATCACCCAAGAACTCAAGCCGTTCATTATGCTTTAGATGCCTCCTCTGATACTCATTGAGATACGACCGATGGATAAACGCCTGCTCAAGCAGTTTCGTATTGCGAAACTTGACCTTGAGCCGGCGCTGTATCTCCGCCAACTGATGAGAAGAAAGACCCACGGTCATAGCTGAATCCTGCCCGGTCCTAGCCGCATCAACGCTCGTGCGTTTTTGCATATGCATTTTCCCCGCTTGGCTCTATCAGCCCCCTTGATTGGAGTATCTCTTCAATACGCCGGACCATCTTCTCACTCACATATCGTCCCTTCAGAAGCTCCGGACGCCTATGTAAAAATGCGTGCTGAAGATCGCCGAAGGTATGCACCTGATAAACATCCCGAAGTTCTCTGGCCACTCCCGCCGGAAGGCCGATCGTACGTACATCCTCCCGTAGCAAATCTTCTTTCCCTCCGATGAATTCCTGACTGCCCGATAACTGCGGGCGGACTCCGTTGATATGCGACGGCGTATCAGCCCGGTCAGTCCGCGATGCGCTCCGGAGTT
>CAZYED010000006.1:12210-21804 GCA_964646295.1 uncultured Candidatus Saccharibacteria bacterium
GCATGATCCCGAAAGGGAATCAATGCCGCATCAACAAACATCTTGAGCACCGGCAGAACCTCCCACCGTTCCTCTTCATTCAGGTGATCAAGCGCGGGCTCCCATTGTTCATCAAGTAGCCGATTGAGGTAGCGAATGCCTTTTTGATGAAGCGCTTCTATGATCGCCGGCGGAAACGCGAGCGATTCCACCCGTATGCGGTCGCGCGTGACGATCTGCGCATCATATGGCACATTCGTCACAAAGACATCGCGCGAATCATCCGGGACATCCACGTGTATATGAAGCTGAACGCCCTCTACCTCCAGTACCCCCTGAATTTTCATTACCTCCTCCTTTGAAGAGAAAGAGGGACTCCTTGGAGTATAAGCCGCGGAGTCCTTTTGATTACCTGACCTCCTACTTTGAAGAGCTCTTCTCCTTGCGTCCCCACTCTTTCACCTGTGAGAGGACGATATCCATCACATAACTTGCATCCTGCATATGGAGGACCTGGGCAATCTCAAGAAACGAAAGCCCGAGTTCCTTATGCAGACGCCCGATGGCGGTTTGGCGCGCATGCATCAGCGCGGGCGCCACAGACAGCTCCCCGGACCCATAAAGCTGTTCCGGTTTGTATCCGTCCGCTTCAGCCGCTTGCAGAAGAATTTTCATCACATCCAAACGCCGGGAAAAATCATCCTTTATCTGCCGCTTCCCCTCCTCCCGCGTCCTCTCCAGATACAACGCCGCAAGCTCTTCTTCCATCGCGACGATGTCCATATTGAAGAATCGCGCGACAAATGCATCCGAGAGTTTGGCGTGCACGTATATCGCTTCCAGCGCGTACCGCCGAATCTCCCGCAAGCGTTCCGGCAATACGCCGCCTCTGCGCAATGCTTTGCCGTCTACTTCATGCGCGAGCGCGACCTTATTGAGGAGTTCAATCGCGATATCCTCGGGAGCGCGCCGCACATGCGCGATACGATCCTGCATCGTATCTCCGATCTTCGTATCTGTCTTTCTGGTCTTGCCCGGCTGTGCGATCCAGCCGGTGTACTGCGCCGCCTCCTCCCATAGTTCGGGCGTACGTAGTGCATCAAACTCCATTGCAATACGCTGGCGAACACGCTCGCGCGTGACGCCAAATCGCCCACCGATCTCTTCAAGCGAATGCGCTCGGTTGCCTTCAAGACCGCACCAGAGCACGATACATTCCCGATCAATCGGCGCCATCGTGCTTTCCCGCAGGAGACGGCCGACGAATTCCCGAAGCTTTTCTTGATGCTCGGCGTCAATCACAATGTCCTCGGGCGATCCTTGCGGATCCCGTATGAAATCGCCAAGTGTGCTCCTCTCGCCATCGCTCGCATCGCCGACTCCTCTGTCAAGCGAGTCAACATCGTAAAACTGCAGGCACGCGGCAAGCTCCTCATAACGCTCTACCGATATGCCAATCTTCCGGGCAATATCTTCGCGCGTCGGCTCCTGCCGCGGATGCTCTACATACCACCCATACACGGCCTCCTCCGATTTCCGAAGAAATCGGTAGAGGGACTCTGTGACATGAACCGGTAGGCGTACCTGCCACAATTGATCGTCAATTGCGCGAAGGATCGCCTGTCGGATCCATTGCTACGCATAGGTACTGAAGCGATACCCGCGTCTGTAATCATACGTCTCAACACTCCGCATCAGACCGATGCATCCTTCTTGAAACAGATCGTCTGTTTCAAGCGCCTCCTCCTTGACCTTCCCTTTTACCCGTCTTCGTTCAATCCGACGCGCATACATACGGGAGACCTTGCCGGAGAGCGCGCGATTAAGCTCGGTAATCTCATTGCGGAGCTTGAGCTTCGCTTCTCCCTGCGTTTCCCGAAACATCCTAAAAAGCTCATACTGCTCGCCAAGCATGTCTGCCGCGGCCTGCTCGTCAAGAACGCTCTCCGGTTTGAGCGAAAGAATATTGACATCTTTCACAAAACCGTAGCTATCGGGGAGAGATCGGGGGGCTCCCCTTGCTTCTCTTCGCTCCGGCGCCAGTACCAGACCAAAGTACGCGAGGCGTTCTTTGACGTCTTGTACCGCACGGAGCCGCGCCGTTTCTATGCGCTGTTCATGGCTTCCTATCGCACGAAGTTCTCCCGCGAGTTGACGTTCCGACCTCTGTATCAACTCACCGACTTGCCCGATACCAATGCTCCATAAATGCATCAGGGTGGTGCCGGCAAGACCGAGCGCCTCAAGCGGTTTGCCCAACAGTGAAGTTACAAGCAGGTCATCAACACCTTCCTCCTCCATGATTCCCAAAGGGGACGAGGGCGTAGAAACCTCTTTAGGTTCCCGCCGCTCGCGCGGTTTTCGGGGAAGTTCCTGCGGGATATATCCCAGCCGGACCAGCACTCCTTTGATGCCATCGCGGATGCCCGCAGGAATCACTGCATCAGAAAGAAATCGTTCTCTCTGACGCAGGAGTTCCGCAAGCGTCTCCATGTGGCACTCTTGCAAATACGCAAGCGCCTCCGAAGATATAGGCAGAAGACGCACGGGATAGCGCGTTTCGTCAATGATAGCCGATCCGCGATCTACCAGCCGTACCTCCGTGCCGGCGTTTCGTTCAAGACTCACGTCAATGCGTATCAGCTTGCTTGCTCCTTTCGCGGACACGCGCAATGCGCCCTTTACCGTGAGCGACCGCTTCCTTTGCGCCTCCGGATCATCACACACAACGGGCGTTGCGTGCCGGATCATGTTGCGGACCCACGCGGATGGAATCAGATGGTTATACTCTGCGAATATCCGCACCCCGCGATGCAGGCGAAAACAAACAACATACTCCGGCCGCTCGCGGGCAAGCACGGAGTCGCGATCAAGCGACACCATACTTTGGTACGAGGGAGCGCGATACATGCCATCGCGCCCGTAGCACAGGAGATTGCGGGAGAAACCTTTCAGGATCGCTCGTGCGATACCGGTTTTCGCGGTCCCGCCCTCTTGACGGCCGAGGTGCTTACGCACCCACACAAGCAACTGCACGCGAATGGCGCGCACGGCTTGCATCCAATACGGATTGAGGTAGTGCGCGACGCACCATCTTCTCCCGTAACGCGATTTCCGATACGCTTTCCATATCTTGAGAAGCGTCAGAAAATCACTGCTACGGCTTTGGAAACTTTCCTTTACGTTCTGTATCTCCTTTTCGCGAGCCGGGTCGTACGTAAAGAACCGGCATACCGCAAGCATTGCGGCAATAGTAACCAGCACTTTCAAAAACCCGTACGACACATCTTTATTCTGCAGAATGAAATGGGCGATCGCCGGCTCAACCGGCATGGTTGCCATCATCTTTCCATAGTCAGTGATCGCTCCACACGCATCCAATGCTCCATAACTCGTAAGAACTTGCTCGGCCATGTACCATGATGCGCGGGGCGGGGCGGTCGGCAATACGAAGCCGTCGCCAAGTCCAAGCGACTTCATGGTAAGCGCCAGAGACGTGAGATCACTGCGTACGATTTCCGGCAAGTCATAACGAAGACGTTGCAGAAAATCGGTTTCGCTATAGTAGCGAATGCATCTGCCGGGCGCTACGCGCCCGGCACGGCCGGCACGCTGTTCGGCGGAACTCTGACTGATCTTCACAAGCTCAAGCGACCCGATACCCGTATGAGCGTCGAAAAAGGGCATGCGCACGAGACCAGAGTCCAGTACCATGACTCTCCCGAATGTCAGCGAACTCTCGGCAATGTTTGTCGCTACGATCACCTTGCGATATTTGCTCGGCGCAAGCGCCGCACTCTGCTGATCCGAACTCAAAAGTCCGTACAGCGGGAATACCGCAAGGCTCGTATTGCCTTGAGATTCCAAACGCTCGCACAGCGATCTGATCTCGCGCTCGCCCGGCAAAAATACCAGTATGTCTTCGGACACGTCTTTTCCATCCCCGTGCAGTTTTTGAATATCGCCGACGAGCCGATCAAGCAGATCATCTTCGCTCACAGGACGATATTCAATCGCAACGGGAAATACCGGTACGGGAATCCGCACCGTCACGCTCCCGTCAAAAAACCGTTCAAACTCCCGCCAGTCAAGCGTCGCGCTCATGACGACGAGTTTGAAATCAGGCCTCTTGCGACACACCTCCTTGAGGTAGCCAATCAGGAAATCAGTGAAAATGTCCCGTTCATGCGCCTCGTCCACGACGACGCAGGAATATTGCAGGAGAAGCGGATCATCCATCACTTCCCGCAGAAGCACTCCGCAGGTCACGAATTTTAAACGCGTTTCCCCGCTTGCTCTCCTCTCAAATCTGATATGGTATCCTACTTCTTCGCCTATCTCCTGATCGCGCTCACCGGCAACACGAC
Source organism: uncultured Candidatus Saccharibacteria bacterium (assembly GCA_964646295.1). Lineage (GTDB taxonomy): Bacteria > Patescibacteriota > Minisyncoccia > Sungbacterales > HO2-52-23 > 2-02-FULL-52-23. The sequence continues at coordinate 16,557 of CAZYED010000006.1, forward strand.
TCGCAACTCCGACCGCAGCAAGCCTGCGCGGCTGTGTACACACGATCCGACCTTCTGTCCCCACAATTCCCGCATCCAAAATAAACTGGGGAATCCGTGTCGTCTTGCCGGAACCTGTCGTGCCAAGGATAAGCGTCACTTGATTATCCCGAATCGCAGACACAATCTTCTCACGCGAACGTTCCACCGGCAGTACCGTATTCATCACGTCTCCTCCCTCAAATTGCTAACGAAGAATATTCATTTTTAAAAGGGCGGCCTTCTGACTTCCACTCTGACAGGCCGAAAAATATCTTACCTGCGGTATCTTTCGTAATCAGCGTAAACAGAACATACTTCAAAACAGGCGTCTTGACAAGGCTAATAATGTACTTTAAAATCACCGGCAAAAGTACCTTGACGCACCGAATAATCTAAGCAAATTGCCACCATTTCGCCTCACGGGAGGATTTATCATGGATAGTCAGCCGCTTATGGTCCGCACGCCGGATTCCCTGCCGTGCGATCCAGACGAACGAGTGTACTGCCAGCTTGCCAATCGCGATATCTCCGCACTGAACTGCCTGCAAACCCAAGGACAAACAGGGTGCTTTGCCTGCGCTGCCGTATCACGTCTGTGCGAAAAATGCGGCACGCGGCCGATAGCCGTAACCGTAATCGGCATGTGCGCGGTATGCCTCACTCATGCAATCCGCACGGAACAGGCAGAAGAAAAACCCGAATACAAACTCGGGGATCGAGTCCAATGCCAGATGGCCGGCGACAAAACAATCAACACGTCCACCTGCTTCAAGATGCAAGGTGTGGAAGGATGCCGCGATTGTACGGCATTCTCGCGCCTATGCGAAACCTGCAAAAACAAAAGGGTCTGGCATCCGCGCATCGGCCTCTGCCTGACATGCACGGTCGCCGAGTATGGCGATGGATGGCAGGCGCTTTCCGATGATGATTTGAATCTCATAGCAAAGGAGGGATATGCGATGACAGAGGTTTCAATGCCGCCGACTGCAGGTGTATCCGAAGGTGATGACGAGGACGATATGTACTCCTGGAGCACAGAAAAGCCGATGGATCCGCGTCTGCCCATTCATTCTATGGAAACAGCGGCCATTGAAGAGGCGCTTCTTGACGAAGCCGAAACTCTCGTGCGCAAACATGGATACGCTTCGGCGTCTTTTCTGCAGGCGCATATGACGATCAGCTACGGCCGCGGCCAGAAATTGCTCACCCTTCTTGAGCAGCGCGGCGTGGTGGGACATCCTGACGGAACCCGCCCGCGTACTGTTCTCGCCGTTGCGGCAGAACCGAAGGCAGAAAGGATGCCGAAATCGCCCGATCGCAAGAGTCATGTGCTCTCGCAAGATGAGAAAAAGAAGAGAAACTATGGGCAACAAGCGGTTTCTGACGATCTTATTGCGCGCGCAAGAGAATTCATCCTTGCGCATGGCGATACGCGGAATGCCGCCTTACGGCAACACCTCAAAGTCCATTCGCAAACGGTAACTGAAATTACCCGCCATCTCGCCGCAGAGGGCATACTGGGACCGCGCCGCTATGGAAAGCCGCGCGAGATCCTCGCGCCTCATCAAGAAAAGGGTACTGTTGAAGAACAGGTGCAGGCGGAGACAACGATACTTTCACACACGCTATCCCGTAAGGATCGTGGAGAGCGGCTCATGCAACTCATCGCCATAGTTGGCAAAGACAGCGAGCTTGCCCGCGACGTTCTCAAGCCCACAATTGAAGACCTTGCCACACTCAATGACATGGAGAGTCTCCTCCGGCGCACCCTTCCGGAGCTCACAGATTTGTTGGCGCAGATCAGAAAGTGAGCCAAAAGGAAAATTAGAAACGTCATCATGCCCGAGACCAGCCATTGGCTCCTCGGGCATCTTTAACAATGGAGAGCCATAGAAAAAAGGCATGCTATCTGCGACAGCATGCCTTCCTGTTTTTCATGCGAGAGACGATCCTGTAAAAAACGGCTGTTCGGCTATCCTTCACCGAACTGCTGCAGTACCTCTGCGAGTTTCCTCTGTAGCATCAGTAACTGTTGTTTCAGTCCCATACGCTTTGGCACATCGCGCAAATTGGGATAGTCATATCCCTCAAGCGCATCAAAGGTCTGGGTAAGACCGCCTTGCAGACGCGCGAGCGTCACGGCGCCGCTCCCGCCGCCGGCAGTGCTACCCCGTGGTTTCTTTTGGGTTCCCCCGCGTATTCCGTTTGCCGTCAGGCGGAGCTGGACCGCGCGTTTTGCCATGCGGACCTGCTCCGCTTCCTCTGCGATCTCCAGAAGTGCCGCTCCCTGGGCGGCATTGAGATGACCGTTATCAATCAAGTCCTGAATTGACTCCGGAAGCGCCAAGAGCGCCGTCCGCGTCCTGACATGCGCTTCACTTTTACCTACGCGCTCCGCAACTTGGGAGTAACTCCCTCCGTACTGCTCCACCAGTCCCGCGAGCGACCGCGCCTCTTCAATCAGCGTCAGGTCTTCGCGTTGCAGGTTCTCAATCAGGACCAGTTCCCGCGCATCCTCGGCGCTAAGGTCCTCCCGCACAATGGCGGAGATCGCCTCAAGTTCCGCCAGCTTGCACGCACGCAGACGACGCTCGCCCGCCACCAATTCATAGCGCGTTTTTTCCTTATCGGCAAAACGCACCACGACCGGCTGCAGAAGCCCGTGCTCCTTGATGGATGCCCCAAGCTCGGCGAGTTTCCCCTCGTCAAAACGCCGTCTCGGCTGGTAGGGGTTCGGCGTAATCAGCCTGACCGGTATACTGATTACTTCTTGACCGGTTTCCACAGAGACTGCCATACGTGCACTCCTTAAAATAGAAACGCCGGGGATAGATGATTCAACGAACTCACGCTCATGAAGAATGTAACCCGTATCCTTTCTCTTGTCAATGATTTCCTCCTCCGAATCCGGCGCGAGTACCAGTGGCACTTCACATATCGCCGCGTTACGCACCACTGATTTGCTCCCGCCAATCTCATCGTGTTCAAGGATCCGCCACAACAGACGCACTGTCTCCTTATGCGTGGGTGCCGCACAATACGCATCCAACGCCGCAACCAGTCCCCATGCGCTCTGACATAGGTCTTGATCAAAACCGCTTTCTTCCACCCTTCCGTCAACGCCCACGTGCATAATGACATGAGGCGCTATCCGATAGGGCCGTTCACCGGCAAATCGCTTGAGATGAGATGCGCTCCGCCGCTGCCTAAGAAAATTCCCGTAATCGTTACGGAGTTGACGGTGCCGTTCCGTATGCTCCTCCAATACTGCGGGAAGCAAACGGATCGTCACCACGCCCTCGGAAGCGGACGCTGATGAATTACTTACCAGCAAAGCGTCATACATGACATGGCCGTTGCCGACAAGCGGAGTTTCAAGAGAGACCGCAAACGCCTCGTAGGGAAGCGTCAGAGATGTGTTTGTAACAGTCCGGGTCCATCTTGTACCCAGTTCTTCATGCAAGAGAGCATTGATATGCAAAATCGCAGAGCCGGAAGTAAGAAACCGCGCCAATTCAAGAGGCAAAGACCGAAGTTTCTCGTCTATCTCGTCAGAGAGAAAACGTACGGTATCAAACGCTTCGCCGTCATACGCCGCGAGATATGAACGTAACCCCTGACTTGTGACAAGCGGCCCGCCTGACACAAGCTGCGTCTTGCCGCGCGCCTCCAGAAGCAACACCTTCGTCCGTTTAACCAGACAACATACCTCCCAATCAACCAACGCCTGTTCAATCCTCTTTGCCTTTACGGTAGCAACCATACGCACCTCGCATTTGCTTCTCACGACCCCTTCGTCGTTGACAATATCCTATATGTAAACGTGCAAAATGGATCTATGACACAGTAAAACACGGCGATATCAGAATCGCAAGATCACGGGAAAATTTCGCTTGATCTTCTGCCGATTTACTTCGCAAGATTAAGGAGGGGTCCGAACACTGCGCCGAGGAGAGATGAAAAAGGCAGAGAGCTTGAGGGCGGAGAGGGCGGCATAAATTGCCGGCATGCCGGATCCGTATCGTGAGCGGAGCAATACGCGGTGCATTCTTCGGGATTTTTACAGCCGCCCGGCCCGCTGTAATTTTCCATCGGCTGGCTTTGCTGATATTGTTGCTGTTCTTGCTGTTGGTATTGCTGTTGATATTGTTGTTGATATTGTTGCTGGTACTGCTCTTGATATTGCCGCTGATATTCCTGCTTGTAGCGATCCTCGTAATTTTGTCCCTGCTCATGCTGGCCGTCTTGAGGCGGAGGCGGCGGCTGATCTGCATCTCCGCCCGACCTGAATCCTGGCATACTCTCGGAATGCGGCGCAAAATTCTGACATTCCTGCGGATGTTCGCGACAATACTTCTGGCATTCTTCCTGATCCGTGCATCCTCCCGGACCGCCACATGCCTGCCCGTCCGGCGGACGGGCGCCTCCTTCGCCCGGCATTCCTCCACCGCTCCCGCCGCCCGGCGGGGCAAAATTCTGACACTCCTGCGGATGCTCTTGGCAATACGCAGTACACTCATCAATTGATTTACAACCGCCGGGACCTGCGAATCCGCCCGGACCGCCATGAGCGTCGGGGCCACCGCCAAATGACTCTTGCATCTGCCGGAAGCACACCTCCAATTTGCCGAAATCCACATTCTCGTCAAACCCTCCGCTCTGAAGCTTTGCAAGTCCCTCCTCGCCGACGACGTCTTTGACGCACTGCGTCGCTTCCGGCGGGAGAGTATTCAGCTGTTGGCCTATCTGGGAAGTCATTTTGCCGAAGCAGGACTTCATCTTACTTTCTAAAGACCTGTCAAACACCGGCTCGCCTGCGAGCATCTTGTTGAAGTTTTCTTCCCCCGCCGCATCCTTCATGCACTGGAGAGCTTCCGGGGGCATTTTGTCCAAATCTTGCTTAAGACGCGCCATCCCCTCGCGCATACGCTTGATATCAGACTCATTGATAAGTCCGTGCTCCTCGGCAAAGCGGAAGCATTCATCACCATGATCCTTGCAATACGTATCGCACTGATCCTTGCCCCGACAGCCGCCGGGGCCTTTCCCTCCCACTTTTCGCGCCATCGCCGCATCTTCGGCGGACATGACGCCCGCTTTTTCGGCAAAAGCGATGCATTCATCCGTATGATTTTCTTCAAAACAATACTTCTCACATTGCTCTTTGGACGTACAGCCGCCGGGACTTTCGCCTTTTTGCATCAGCGTCATAAATTTCCTTGCCTCG
>CAZYED010000007.1:0-11430 GCA_964646295.1 uncultured Candidatus Saccharibacteria bacterium
AAGGCGTTGCAGAGATTCGCCGCTTGGAGCCCGAATGCATTTTTGAGATGGGTTCTACACAGTCATGATTTCTTTTTCTTTGGCGGCCATGCTGTCTTCTATTTTTTTGTTGGTGTCGTCAATAATTTTCTGAATCTCTTTTTTGCCGCGCGTCCATTCATCCTCGCCCATGGTCTTTGCCTTATAGTCGCGCTCAAGGGCTTTCAACGCCTCGTCCCGCTCGCGGCGTACGGATATCCGCGCCTCCTCCGTCATTTTACCCAAAAGCTTGGTAAGGTCGCGCCGCCGCTCCTCGGTCAATTGCGGGATAGAAAGACGGATCGCGTCGTGATCGGTAATGGGCGCCAACCCCAGCTGGGAGTTTTGGATCGCGCGCTCAATCGGCTGTACGGCGTTTTTATCCCACGGCTGGATCACGATTTGCCGCGCATCGGGCACGGCTATTGCGGCAAGAGCCTTGAGCGGCGTCTTGACGCCGTAATAATCCACCTCTATCTGCTCCACCAAAGCCGAAGTCGCGCGGCCGGTGCGCAGACTTGCCGTCTCGTGCCGCAAGTGCTCAAGAGTACCCGCCAGTTTTTGTTTGATATCGTGCATAAATGAAATGCTAACTTCTGACTATGATAAAAATAGTGTCGGGCCTGCGCGGATGTATAAAAATCTTTTTGAGCGGCAGTTTCGTGCCAAGCATCTTGACGCTCCACGTAATACCCGCGTCCGCACTCCGGTAGACATCCGCGCCGGCACTGACAAACAGTACCTGCGAATCATCGGGGTGTACGGCCACCCCGCCGAGCACCGTGCCTTTGCCCGCGATCAACGATGTGAGACGACTCCACGAGTATCCCCCGTCAAATGAATTGAAGAGACTCTCGCCGCGCGCAAGATACAGCGTCGCGGGATTGCGCGGGTCCAGAGCTAGCGCAAAAGACGCGGTGGACGTAAATCCGAGATTCCAGCTCGCGTAGGGATTATGGATCTCCCCGTTTGATACGACGCCACCCGCATCACTCGCGCCCTTCACAGCCGCCCACGTGCGTCCTCCGTCAAACGTCTTTGAAATGGCGCCCGATGACGTCACCGCATACCGCTCGCTCGGAAACGCCGGGTTTACCGCAAGCATGACCACAGGCTCCGCAAATGTACGCACGATGCGCCACGTAGCGCCGCTGTTGCGCGACTCAAGCAGTCGGCCTTCCCCTGTCGCAATCATCACCTCATCGGGCGAAAACAGCGAGACGTATATATCAAACACCCCGTAGCGATCTTGAGTCACCGCGTATACCTCGCGAAACGACGCTCCTCGGTCTTCGCTTTTGAGCACGCGGCCGCGCTTGTCCTGAAACACCGCAAGGTACATGACTTCGGGACGCGACCGCGAAAGCGCGATCTTGTACACATCGCTCCCCTGGGAAAGGACATTGTTCGTATCACGTACCGGCGCCCAGTGAGCGCCCGCGTCCATGCTTTTCCAAAGACCGGCGCCCTTTGTGCCTGCAAATATCAGACTTCCATCCCCAAAATCAAAAGCCATATCCAAAATACCCGACGGGAGTGATCCTTTGTCATCGCGTCCAAACTCCGGCAGAAGCCACTTTCCCCCGCCGTCGGGCGAATACACCAGCATGGCATCCCGCAGATCGGAATTGGCGCTCCCGCCTCCCGCGCCGGACTGCGTAAAAATCGGCACCCCGAGCGAATTTAAAATCACCGGCAGGATGATCAACAGGGCAAGAAACAAGACGAGAATAATAATGATCACGCGTGTTATCATATTTTTACGTAAAGAAGTCTGCGTTATTTTGCAACGGCTGCATATTGTATAAAAAGATTATCCAGAGCAAGCCTGCGATTTATGTTGGTCGTCTCCATGATCGCCGATATATCAAGAATGCGCGCGAGTGCTTCGACGGTACGCATACGCTCCGACGGAGACGATGCTCCGCGCATACGCGCGCGAAGCAATGTGATACAGGATACGACTGTATGGCGGCGCATCACATCATCCTCGGCCGCTTTTTGCGCAAGAGCGAGAGCGCCCGGGATCCCGTCGTGCAATACTCCGGCGACAATTTCTCTATATCCTCTCATGCGCTTTTTCTCCGCAGGATCGCAAGCAAGCTGGCGCGCAATACCCGGGCGTCCGGATATATAAGCGAGCATTTCGGGCATTTCGGATTCTTTACATGCTTTCCGCTCTTTAAGGTACGCCGCGAGCGCCATGTCAGAGACAAGCGAGAATCCCATCGGTATCGCGCGGGACGCGATGGTCGCCGACACACGCTCGCGCGCCGACGTGATGAGAAAAAAGACCGTCCGCTCCCCCGGCTCCTCCAGCATCTTCAAAAAAGCATCAGCCGCCTCCTGACTCATTTTATCAGCATCGCTCAAAATCGCAATCCGCCACCCAGCACCCCGTGCAGAATACGAGAAAAGCCGCTTCAATTCACGGATATCCTCAATCGGTATTTCTTTTCGCGTCTCCTTGTCTGACACCAGCGTGCGGTCAATTCCCAAAAGCGTCACGTCCTGGTGCGTACCCGCATCTATAGAGGCGCACACATCGCACCAGTCGTTCGCATCCGCAAGCGCGCATTTCCGCGCGCGCGGCCGGGGACAGAGCAAGAGCTTTGCTGTGGCGCGCGCGATCGTCTCTTTGCCCACGTGCTCGGGCCCGTGAAAAAGATAGGCATGCGCAAGACGTCCCCCCGCAATCACGCGCTCCAAATACCTCATCTGCCGCTCATGCCCGATGATCTTCATAATCTTTTCAGTTTTTTAGAATTCGGAAAAACTTTTCGGAAAACTGCGGCTTTATGTCTTGTCTCCAGAATCTTGTCAAAATAGCAACCTTTTCTGTAGGAGAATCTATACTTCCTGATATCCGCATCAATCATCTTTTGTTCCCTTTTATCAAACTCTTTCCGCCCAATATATCCATGGGCATATATCCCATATTTTTTCTTAAAATAGATTTCAGCCAAGCGACCATTCACAATCGCAAAACACCATCCATCATTAAATTTAATCTTTGAACCTTGCATAGATTATATACTGACACGTTTTCTGATTTCTTCTATCACATAGGCAGGATTCTCGTACAATATCGTATGCCCGCCTTTGAATGTTACAAATTGTGCCTTCGGATTCACATCTTTAATCTTTTTATAAAGCTCCTGTGCAATACGAATATGGGCGATTCCGCCACCCTCTACGATAGTATGTTCTTCCCCGTCTCGCTCCCCCCACAGCATCAAGACAGGGACTACGGAATAATCTACATTCATGGATGGCTGTCCTGTTTTTAACGATTGATACAGAGATGATACGGCATGGTACGCCATAGAGCGGAGCCGTACCGGATATTGTTCAACCGCATCCCATACAAGGGTATACCTCCGCCATAATGTTTTGATAATCCATCGCGCGGTCATCTTTGGTATCAAGGGTAATAATGTCCCGCCGAGCGTGCGGAGAATGACTTGTGTCCAGATGATACACCATGTACGCGGGACAGGCATGGTAGGCATAACCGCATCGGTTAATATTAAATAACCGATACTGTGAGGATATTTCTTGAGGTACCCGTGTACGGCATGTCCGCCAAACGACTGCGCCATCATAATCGGTTTTGCCATCGCAAGATTTTCCTGTATGAGTATCTGATGTATCACATCAGCGTACTGTTCAGGAAGATTAACATAGGAGCGGAGAGGATCGGAACGCCCAAATCCCGGCTGTTCCGGCGCGATAACATAGAAATATTTTGCCAGTTCTCTCACCACGTCATGACACTTCATCCCCCACGGCGCTCCATGCAAAAATACAAGAGGCTTGTTTGTCAGTTCGCCCGCGGTAACATAATAAATACGCGCGCCATCAAAATGAATACTATGGTCGTATACTTGCATGCATTAAGATATTGCGCGGGGTCGCCAGATCATCTCCAAAATAAAGCGTCCGATTTTGCATATCTCCACTATAGGCCAGCCGCCGTTTTGAAGCAATCAAGAAAGCCGCATGCATTCTGCCGCGGCTTTTCTTTAAACCATACACCTCTTACCTCACAAGATTCAACTGGATAGAGAAAGTGCGCAGGATGTTAATAATTTTCAAGTATTTTGACAATACGATCTGTTAACGAGCTGATTTCTTGAACAGCTTTTTCTTGCAATTCTTTCGTCCCTTTAAGATTTAGTTCCTGCACCTTGCCAATTTCAAACTCTTGAATTGCAAGATGATTTTCCATTGAAACAGCCGTCAACTGCCCATAATCCTGCATTGAGCCTATAGGATTTTTCCAACTTTGCTCTACAAGCCCATTTCGTCCATGTTTTTCTGATAAAAATCGCTTTACCTCCTGTGGGATTTTTCCTAGCCAGTCATTTTGTCTCCTCACTACTCTCCTACGGTAGACGTTGAAGGAATTTATTATATAGCCAATAAAAAGGGCGTCGCCTCGCAAAATATGATTTGCTGGTGTACGAGCTGCAACTGCCACTGCCTGCGCTGTATTTTTCCAATTCTTTTTCCAACTTTCGAAGATCATGCCAAGATTCTTAACACCCTGAACGCTATAGCTATCCGGAGTCATCGGCACAATAAAATACTCTGCTCCAAGAAAAATTACCCTATTTAATACGCCCAGACTTGGTGAGGTATCAATGACAAATACGTCAATTTGCTCTGAAGCGCCTATTTCATTGAGATATCTATCAATAGCGCTTGTATCTGAATATCCACGTAAGTTGCCAGCCGCAGCGTCATTGTACCCTCCTAAAAGCAAATTCTCATAAAGTGAGAGCTGTATATCTCCCGGTAATATGAATAGATTATTTCTGACCTCAGTGAGCTGTATGGAAGTATCTATATCTCCACTTCCTTCCAACTTCGTTTTCAAAACATCATAAACGGTTTTCGTATCCCCAGAAAAGAGATTATCCTCGTAAAATTTATGCCCCAGTGTTTGTAAAGTAAGATTGCATTGGGGATCCAAGTCTATAAGAGCAGTCTTAAATCCTTTTCTAGAAAGCTCTATGCCCACATGAAAAGCAAGGGTCGTTTTCCCAACTCCACCCTTATTATTACAAAAAACCAATTTCTTAGGTCTTGAAAATTTCATATACTCATATAATACAATGTTTCTATATACTCTACAATAGCATAATACACTAAGACATGGAAAAAATCATCTCTTGCTCATGATGCTCCTTTTGTAGACTTCAAGGTGTTCTAGGGCGATGCCGGTGCCTTTGGCGACGGCCAATAGCGGCTCCTCGGCGATGTGCGCGGGGACGCCCGTCTCCTGGAAGATGAGCGCGTCAATATTGCGCAGGAGCGCGCCGCCGCCCGATACGACAATCCCACGATCCATGATGTCCGCCGCAAGCTCCGGGAGCGTATCGTGCAGGACGGACTTGATCGCGCGGATGACTTCATCAAGCTCGTCGGCGATTGCCGCAGTTACCTCCTGCGAGTGGATCTCAATCAGTTTTGGCAGACCGGTAATCAGATCCCGCCCCTTGATCTCCATCTTGAGACTTTCGTCATCCACCGGCACGGCCGATCCGATATTGATCTTGATGTCTTCTGCCGTGCGGTCTCCGATTGCAAGATTATAATTGCGCTTGATGTACTCGCTGATGGCGGCGTCAAATTTGTCGCCCGCGACTTTGACGGACGTGGACGCCACGATGCCGCCAAGCGAAATTACCGCGATATCCGTCGTCCCGCCGCCGATGTCCACCACCATATGACCCGACGGCTCGTTGATGGGAATCCCCGCGCCGATCGCCGCAAGCACCGGCTCTTTGACGACATACGCGGCTTTTGCTCCGGCCTGTACGGTCGCTTCAATCACCGCTCTGCGCTCGGTGGAAGTTACTGCCGCAGGTACCGACACCATCACTTCCGGACGCAGAAAGCGAAACCGTCCGCTGGCTTTATTGATAAAATATCGGAGCATGGCTTCGGTTATCCGATAATCGGCGATCACGCCGTCTTTGAGCGGGCGGTATGCAATGATCGTGTCCGGAGTCCGCCCCACCATCTGGCGCGCTTCGTTGCCTACGGCAAGCACGCGATTTTCGTTGCGGGCGACCGCTACGACCGAGGGCTCATTGGCAACCACACCCTTTTTGGGGACAAAAACAAGAGTATTGGCGGTGCCGAGGTCAATGCCGATTTTACGTATCCACATAAGAATAGGGTTTAGGGGCGAGGGATTAGTTTAACCCTATACTCTTTTTATATCAGCGCCAAGCGCCCGCAGGCGCTCATCCATCCGCTCGTATCCGCGGTCAATGTGCTCCGTCCCCGAGATCACCGATTCGCCCTGTGCTGAAAGAGCGGCGATGACGTGCGCCATGCCCGCACGGATATCCGTCATTACGATATCAGTACCTTTTAGAAGAGATGCTCCCGTGATCCGCGCGCTGTGATTAAACGTCCTGCCGGCATACCGGCAGGACGAGACAATACACTCGTCCGAGACTTCAATATTCGCTCCCATGCGCCGGAGATCTTTTACATATCCGAAGCGATCCTCATACACAGTCTCATGGATCGTGGAGATGCCGGAGGCCGCGATCATCAAGATCGCGAGCGGCTGTTGCCAGTCGGTCATAAATCCCGGATGCGGGGCGGTCGCGACATCCGCGGCGCGGTACGCATCTGCAGATGCAAACACCAGCGCATCCGCCTCCTGTGAGACTCCCGCGCCCATCGCCTTTACTTTTTCCACAAAAGCTCCGAGATCGTCAGCTCTGGCTCCGACGATGCGTACCTGCCCGCGCGTCGCGAGTGCGGCTACAGCAAACGAAACCGCTTCGTTGCGATCGGGAAGCACGCGGTGCGTCACCCCATGCAAGCACGGCACGCCGCGGACTGTGATCGCGCGGGCGGCAGAATCGCACGCGATATTGGCGCCCATGCCCTGCAACATGCGTATGAGATCCAAAATCTCAGGCTCCACGGCGGCATTGCGGATCGTAGTCGTACCCTGCGCGCGAACGGCGGTAAGAAGTACGTTTTCGGTTGCCCCCACCGATGGAAAAGGAAACTCAATATCGGCGCCGATGATCGCGTCCGCAGTCGCATAGTATGACCGCTCGCGCCGCTCAATCGTCACTCCCATTTTATTGAGAGCTTCCAAATGCAGATCTATCGGACGATGACCGATCGCGTCTCCGCCGAGAAACGGAACTTCCGCCTCGCCCTTGCGATGCAAAAGCGGTCCGAACGCCAAGATCGGAATCCGGTTTTTGCGCGAAAACTCCACAACCGAAGTATTCTTGATCTCCGGAGTCCGTATCTCGCACCGGTGATCCATGCCGATCGCAACCTCGCTCCCGATCCGCTCGCAAAACTCGCGAGTAATATCAATCTCCTGCGAAAGCGGTACGTTTTCCAGAACGCACGGCTCGTCGGTCAGCAAAGACGCGATCATCATCTTGCTTGCCGCGTTTTTGGCGCCGTATACGGTAATATCGCCCCGGAGAGGAGTACCCCCCTGAATAATGAATTTCCCCGTCATAATGAGAGGATCATACTCTTCTTGCTTATCTTTTCAACCCCAGTAGTGAAATTTCGGCGACTTCGTTTTTGTCCCGACGATTCGGGACAGCCGAAATTCTACTACTGGGCAAGCGCGTACATTCCTGCTACGATGCGACTAAGATATGACACGCGCAAAACGGCGAATTATTTTTTATACCCTTACGCTGATATTTCTTATCGCGGGTCCCCTGCTCGTCGCGTATTCCCTTGGGTATGTATATGATTTTTCCACCGCAAGTCTGGAGCAGACCGGAGGGGTTTTTGTCAAAGCCGAGACGCCGCGCCTTGCGGTATTTTTTGATAATACATTCGTCAGGGAGACAAGCTTGCTCACAGGAAGCGCGTTTCTCACCGATATCCGGGAGGGTACGCATCTTGTACGCCTGGAGAAGCAGGATTTCCATCCGTGGTCCAAGACCGTCTCCGTAGAGCCTGCAACCGTCACGGAACTCCGCGATATTGTCCTGATCCCGCAGAGTCTCGTCACCGCAACCTCAAGCTTGGCGGAATTAAGCCGGGCGGAAGCCACATCCACTCCGCCCGAAGCGCTCACGCTCAACGGCAAACACCGGCTCTTGGCAGGACGGGGCAAATCCGCACGGGTCATTCTTGAAAATGTGCATTCTTTTGCCGGGGACGGGGATGATATTTTTTTCGTGGACCAAAACGGGTTTTTTGCGCGCTTGAGCCGCGATACCGGCACGATCGCCACGATCGGGCGCCCGGGCTTTGTGCTTGACGACGGGCCTCTGCGTTTTATCATCGGCGCGCAGAGGATTGCGCTCATTGATCCCTCCGGAGGACTCTTCCTCTATGACAAAGATGCCGGCACGCTCACCGCCGTAGCATCCGAAATCCTGGACGCTTCCTTTGACGGCAAAGAAGAAAAACTGCTCCTGCGAAAACGGCAAAGCATCGCAGTACTCTGGCTTGCCGACAATAGTTACCAGCCCCTGCAGAAAAAAGGTATCTTGGAGGAAGTACTCACGGACACCGCGGCGATCCTGGAGGCGCGGTGGTTTTATGCCACCGATGCGCATGTCGTCTGGCGCATGCGCGACGGCATTTACTTTGCCGAGATAGACCATCGGGGCGGGATTAATAAAACAGAGCTCGTATCGGATATTGCCGATGAGCTTCTCACCTATCCGTCCGTCCCCAACGCCATTTTCTGGCGCATAGGAAAAAACATCTACAAAACGGAGCTTTAAAATTCTGAACAGGCTCCAAGAAAGCTCTATTCCACGACGAACCGGATCTTTCCGGTATCGCCGGGGACGCTGGACCGCCACGGCGGAAACAATGAGAGCGTATAGTCTTTGAGTTCCGGACGGCTCTTCAGCAGATCACTGATGGATCCCTGTTTTTTGCCTGCAACCAGTGCTATAAGCTGATCTCGGCTTATGACCGCACGCGCCTGTACAGTACCATTGACCACGACATCGGCTCTACCTTTGGCAAAATCAGTAGTGCGCGCGTGATACGAAAGATTCGCGGATCCCGCAACCAATTCCTGGCTATCCATATCTTCCAGAGCGAAAGATTTTATGAGCTCTTCCGCGTCTTCCGGACGGAAGACGAGCGCGCGCCCCACAGCACTTGCCGTAACGGTAAACTTCTCAATCACCGTGCCCGCCGCGGGCGCCGTAACTTTGGTGATCGTGATCTCGCGCAAGGCTTCGGGAGAGCTGAATCCCGCCGGTATCGTGCGTCCGATTTCATCTTTCAGTTCGTCAAAAGCCGCTTTGGTAGTTTCCTCCTCCGCGCGTTTGAGATCATCTTTGGTAATTACGGAAGACGCGCCGCGCGATCCTCCGGCGAATCCATGGGGTGCTGACGCCGAAAATCCTTCATATTGAGGAGTGCCTTTAAAACCGGGGATGGTAAGCGCCAGAGGTCCCGCCATATTGCCCTCCTCTCCCGGAATATCCGCCGCCGCCTCCGCATCAATTGATTGAGGCACGAGTTTGCCCTGCATTGTCGTCGCACCCGGAACTGTCACCGGCTTTACAAGCCGATATAGCGCTCCGCCGGATGTCGCGAGCCTCGTACCCGCGACCAAAGGCTGGGGTGAGGAGCTAAATGAATTTGTAATTTTCACAGTGCCGCGCGCGCGGGCGGCACCGCTGTCACGACCGGTAGCGACAAACTCTCTGGTAACGGTCTTAGCAAATGACAGCTTCTCCGCGGGGATGATTCTCCGCGGAATCTGTACCTTGGCCGCGGATGTATCTAAAACCGCCGCGATATCGCGCAGGATGATCTCGTCTACACGGGGCTGGACGACGATCGTCGCCCGCGCCCACACGGTCGTCAGCGCCCCAAATGCCCCCGCAACCGCCACAATGCCACAAAAGGCTCCTATATATGCGATGCGCGCGGATGAAGATATCGTCCTTGTGCGAGGTGCTCCGTGACGCGCGGGATTTACTACAGATTCCGGCTGTGAAAATGTCATTTCCTCGTCCCGGTCTTCCGGCATATCGGGTACTGCATCCTCGGCCGCCGCGGCCGCATGCCGCTCCTGCCAATGGCCGAGAAACTCGGACTCTGCGGCAGGCTCAGGCGAAAAATCTTCCACCGGACGCGCGGGGGCAACGGCCACCTTTGGCGTCAGCCGTATGACATGGGGCGTGGCGTTTTTTCTGATGCCGTCGGATCGCCCTTCCGACGCCTGCTCTGATGATGTAGTGGTCTTCATAATACCGGGTACGTTCTAAAAAATAGGTTTGTGATATAGAGAATATACCATAAGAGAAGCCAGTCCCGCATCTTCAAAGCCGGAAAGATGTCCTCCAAGCGTATCGCCTCCGGAAAAAGCGGCCCCGTCAATCGCGCGCAGGCGCGGCCGCTCGGCGTGGGAAAACGCGCCCAGCCAGTCTCCCGCCTGTAAGGCGGCCCGGATTTCCGGAAGCTCCGCTCCCGCTCCGAGCACCATTACGCGATCGGGCAGAGGGCCTGCGGATACGGCAATGGAGTCAAGCGCCCGCACGAGAAACTTTTTCCATTCGGCGGCAGTCTCGGAGACGACTGCCGACACGGCTCCTTGGGATGAAGCATCGCCGATGCCCCGCGCGCGATGGCGGAGCATATCGTACGCCTCGGGCAGAGAACGCCGCGACTCACGAGCGAGCATCTCGGCAAAACGCCGCGTCCCGAACGGGATGAAGCCGACGCCTGCAAACCTCCCGTCTTTGACTGCGATACACGCGGTCGCGTCTTCGCGTACGTCAATCACGAGCGCATGCTCCATGCCAAACGCCCGGATCATCGCTTCTTTTTCGGCCATCACCAGAGGCAGAAACTCAATTGAAATTCCTCCGAAACTATTTTTTATCTCGCCAAAAAGCTCGCCCGCCTCCGTCGGCATGTGGAGCGCCATTGTCATAAATTTCACTTCATGGACATCTTTTCTGCGCAGAGCGGTATCGCTTTTCCAATTCTTACCCCACGCAAGTGAATATCCGTTTACCAGCAGTTCCGCGGGTGCGACGATCATCGCGCGCCGCAGACTCGCGTGCTTATCAAACAGGCGCTGATAGGATGCCGCGATCTCCCATCGGGTAAGAAACGTCCCGTTGCCCGTCGTATCCCCGATCCAGCTTTGCAGAGTGCATTCGGCGACTTCGGGACCAAGGCCGACAGTGATCCTCTGCGGCGGATGCAGAAGCGCGTGCGCAAGCGCCGAGACGCTTTCCTGTACCTTGCGCACCAGCCGGATCGCGGATGTAGCGGCGGGGATATTCCAGACGAATTTTCCTACGGGAGTCGGCAGAGCGCCCTCTCCATGCGCTTCAAAAACAAACGCACGGATCGCGTCGGATCCCACGTCCATCACGGCATGAATTTTTTTCTTATCCTGAAAGAAGAATC
>CAZYED010000007.1:11440-21157 GCA_964646295.1 uncultured Candidatus Saccharibacteria bacterium
AGTATATCGTATACTCAGACCATTACAAAAGAAAAAACTATCGCCCGATCAGCGCCACCGCCATCCCCAGAATCGCGGCCACCACGCTGATGACCCAGAAACGCATCGTCACTTTGTACGGAGGCCAGCCGATCGCTTCAAGATGATGATGGATGGGCGCTATAAGAAATACTTTTTTCCCGCGCCAGCGCTTGGACGCAAACTGGATCACATCCGATGCGACTTCCGCCATCAGTACAACCCCGATAATCGGGAGTACCACCGCCGAGTCCGTCAAAAACGCCATCACCGCAAGGACGGTCGTAAGCCCGAGAATCCCCGATTCCCCCATATAAAACCGCGCGGGCGGAATATTAAACCACAGAAACGCAAGAATCGCGCCAAGCACCACGCTCGCGAGTGCCGCAAGATCAATCTGCCCGCGGAAAAACGCAATGCCTCCGTACGCCGCAAAAGCCGCGCCAAACACTCCGCCCGCAAGCCCATCAAGGCCGTCCACGATACTTGAGGAAAAAAGCAAAATCATCGTCGCGACAAAAAGCGGGATATACCAAAGCCCGATAAAAAGATCTCCATAGCCCGGGACGTAGATGGAGCGCCAGTCAAGCTTGAAGTAAAACCACCACGCCCCGACGAGCGCGATCAAAAACACCGCAAAAAGCCGATGCCTGAATTTGATCCCGCCCGCGACATATGTGCCCTTCCCGAGCACCAGCGCCAGATCATCCGCGCATCCGAGCAGGGATGCGGCCAGAAGTGTCGCCAGAGGCAGCCATGTCTGATTGCGCGAGACGAAGTTTACCTTATCCCAAAAGGGGTTTTCCGTAATCCCCGCAAGCACCCACACGATCGCGGCGATCGCAAGCGTCGTCACCCAGATCAAGACCCCGCCCATGCGCGGCACAAGCGTATCGCGGTCTTTATGGAGAGCCGCAAAAAGCGGCGTCTTTGACCCGTCCGGCGAAACCGTACGCACTTCCTTGCGCCACAATTTATACTTATAGAGATAGCGCGTCAGGAGCGGCGTCCATAAAACGGCCGCGCTGAAAGACACCGCCAGAAGTCCGAGCACTTTAATCGCATCAGTAACGCTTTGCGAAGAAACCATATTAAAACGCCTCTTCAAGCCATCGGATGATCTTCCTTCCGTCGCCGAATCGGTCTTCCGATCTCATCAGCACGATGATCGCGGTGCGGTGCGGCGGCACGGGGTATACAAGCACCAAAGCTCCCTTGGCATTGTCGGTCATGCCCGTCTTGCCGCCGGCAAGCGCCGGAAATTCTTTGAGAATATCATTCGTGCTTTCCATCGTATGCCGTTTTCCTGCCGTTGAAAAGACATCAGCGGCCGTTTCGCGCGATATGGCGAATATTTCGGGGTCGCGTGCAAGCACTACGCGTACAAGCTCGGCAAGATCGCGCGCGCTTGCCGTATGACCCGGCGCATCCAGACCCGTAGGATTTGTAAAATGCGTCTCGCCAAGGCCCATCACGCGGGCCTGCTCATTCATAAACCGCATAAAAAAAGCGATACGGCTTTCAAAATCCCCTTCCCCCGCTTTTCTGCCCGACGCGTCGGCAAGCGCCAACGCCGCATCATTGGCCGACGGGATCATGGCCATGCGCACCGCGTCATCCCGCATAAAAATCTCGCCTGATGACGCATCGCTTCGTACCGCTTCCGCCATTTTGGCGTTTTCCGTAAACAAGACATTATCATCGGGCGCCAGAATCTGACGCGCCGCAAACACGGTCATGATTTTGGTAAGACTTGCCGGAGCCAGCGCTTCATCCGCGCGGCGCGTGAGAAGGGGCGATGCGTTATCGGCAAATCGCACCATGTACGCTTCGGCATTCAGGACCGGCTCGGCAATATTCGGCACCGCCACCGGAGCCGGCATGGCTTCGGCAAACGCCTGTCCCGCGCCCGTGCCGCTCGGTGCACGATCATCCCGTCCCATAAAAGAGAGGAGAATCAAAAAAGCAAGCGCCAAGACCGCGACAAACTCTGTCTTGCGCGATGATATTACAGAGAAAATACTCATAGCGCTTGATCTTCGGGGGCGGATATTTTTTCGGGTATCACCTCACGCGCCAGCTCCCGATAGCGCGGCAGGTCTTCCATGCGGGCAAGGCCGAGATGCTTGAGGAAATCAATGCTCGTGCGATACAGATGCGCCCGCGCGTCTTTGGGATTGTCCACGCGCTCAATCAATCCCCTCATGAGCAGAGCCCTCAAGGTAAAAGAAGAATTCACGCCCCGTATGTATTCCAGATTCGCGCGAGAGATCGGCCCTTTATACGCCACCACCGCAAGCGTTTCTAGTGCGGCGCGCGACAGAGCATCGCCAAATTCGCCGCGCGCGAGCGCCTCCACATATTGCGTATGCGCGGGATGCGATCCCAACTGCCACGATCCGTCTTTTTCAATCAGGATAAGCCCCCTGCCTTCATAGCTTTTGCCAAGTACGGCAAGCGCTGACCGCACGGCATCCGGCTCCGCATCCGCGATCGCGCACATGCGATCAAGCGACATGGGCTCGCCATGCACAAAAAGAATACTCTCAAGAATCGCGGGTAGATTTTTTTCTTCGTTCATATATGTATACTACGGGGTCTTTTTCACCATGATATCGGCAAACGGCGTCTCCTGGCGCAAAGTGACGAATTTTTGTCGTGCAAGCTCCAAAAGCGCCAAAAAGCTCACCACCACTTCCACTTTTTCTTTGGCGCCCTTCACAATCTCCGAAAATCCGCGCTCCACGGCGTCCCGCAAGATCCCCCGGATATGACTGATCTTCTCCTCAAGCGAGACGATGCGCTTGAGCTTGTCTTCGGCAAGTTTTTCCGCCTTGGGTATCAATGCGACAAGCCCCGCAAACGCGTCCGCCAGCAGTTCCGCATGCAAAGACGAAGGCGGATAAAACACAGGCGGCATGCCCGCGTACGCTTCGCGCGCCGCACTTCGCATCCCATTCTGCTCAATCTGCTGCCGCTCCCGCGCCGCATCCCGTATCCCTTTCAAGGTCACAAGACGGCGCTCAAGATCGTCAACCGATGCCTCCTCTTCCCCCGAAAACGACAGCGTCGGCAGGAGCGAGCGCGATTTGATCAACATGAGTTGCGCCGCCACTACCAAAAACTCCGCGAGCTCTTCGGGATCCGGCGACTGATACGATCTGACATAGGCCAGATACTCGTCGGCCACGCGCGCCAGAGAAATCTCCGAAATCGTCAGCTTCTCCCCTTCAATCAGCTCAAGCAGAAGCTCAAGCGGTCCTTGGAAGGTTTCGTGTTTTAACTCAAATGCCACGCATGTATCGTATCAAAGAAAAGCCCGCGCGGCAATTTGCCGCGCGGGTCAAGTTATTTATTGAACAGCACCCATGTCTCATCCAAAATCCGTATGTTATCTTCGGCGCGATGACGTTCGGCCCATATATCGGAGACGCTTCCTGAGACATCGTAGCAGGAACTCGCTACTGCCATGACAGCCGTCGCGAAAGCCCCCGCGATCTGCACAAATCGCGACTGCAGAGGGAGTCCGGCAAGCGATACCAAGGCACACAGGATAATTCCGCCCGATATGCATCTGTCCGTGAGCAATACGCGGGCGATCCTCCTATCGCACTCGGTGATTTCATCCGTGTACTTTTCCCTTTTTTGAATGTACTGCGCGTAGCTGTCGGGCCCCAAAGGAACGATCTCCATACTCCCTCCTTTGCAAAAGAGCTTTACCGATATAGAGTCATGGCTCAAGGCGCTTGACGCCGCGATAGAGAAAACTTACGTCGCGCACGTTTTCAATATTGAGGAGCTTCATCAGCATGCGATTCGGTCCCATACCGAATCCGCCGTGTGGGGGGCATCCGTATCGGAAAAAATTGAGGTAAAACTGTATGGACTCAATACGCATGCCTTTTTCTTTTGCCTGCGCGATTAATACGTCATAGCGATGCTCGCGCTGGGCGCCCGTGGTCACCTCAAGACCGTTCCACAAAAGATCAAAGCTTTTTGTGACAGCGGGATTTTCCGGGTCGCGCATATGATAAAACGGCCGCACCCCGATAGGGTATTCCGTGACGAAGACAAACTCATGTCCCTCTTTTTCTAAAAAGTACTCGCATATCTTCCGCTCCTCTTCGGGCGAGAGATCGCCTTCTTTCTCGCTTGCAACACCCATGCCCTTCAAGATTTCTTTTGCCTCGCGCATGGACACGCGCGGAAACGGGATAGAAGGCACGGGGATATCCCTTCCCAAAAGCTCCCTGATCTCTTTTTGATATGCATCTTTTACTTTCTGTACGGCATACCGGATCACGCGCTCCTCCTCCCGCATCACATCCTCATGCGATTGTATGTAGGAGATCTCCATGTCGTATCCGGTAAACTCGGTCGCGTGGCGCGAAGTAAATGACGGCTCGGCGCGGAACACCGGCCCCACTTCAAATACTTTTTCAAAACCCGCGGCCATGGCCATCTGCTTGTAAAACTGCGGGGACTGCGCAAGATACGCTTTGCGATCAAAATATTTCACTTCAAACACTTCGGAGCCCGACTCACTTGGCGTCGCGATCAATTTCGGTGAGTGAATCTCCGTGTATCCCTGCGAAACCCAGTATTCGCGAAACGCCGCCTCCATCACCGTCCACACTTTGAATACCAGCGCATGCTTGGGCTTGCGCAAGTCAATCCATCGCCAGTCAAGCCTGATCGCCTGATCCGTCTCCTCCTGATCGCCCTTCTCCACCACGGGAATCGGCAGTTCCGGATCCGCCAAGGACAAAATCGTAATAGTATCCGCGGCAACTTCAAAACCGCCCGGGGCCTGTTTTTCCGCCTTGGCAAGACCGGTGATTTCAACGACTGATTCCGTACTCAGGCGTGCTACCGTCGCAAGAGCTTCTTTTTTGTCTTTGGTAATGACAATCTGCACCGTGCCGGATACGTCGCGCAGGATGAGAAACTTGATGCTCCCCTGATCCCTGATGACCTGGACAAAACCGGCAACAGTGATATGCTTGCCGGCCTCCGCCGCTATGTCTTTGGTCAGCGTTCTCATATGGGTCCATCCTACGCCATGGCGTATCAAATTTCAAACCGCCGGATTTCTATTTCGTAGTGCCCCTTTTAAAACAGCATACCCGCAGAACCGAAGCTCTGCGGGCAATGTTTTGTCAGGCGGAGATCTTTGCCTGCACTTGTATCTGATTTCCGCCCTCCAGACGGAAATCCTTCAGGCCGTATCGCGCCAGGAAGTTCCACATCGTCATAAAAATGCTCTGCATGGCCGTAAAGTCGGACTCTATATCCATGACAATACGCGCCTGCTTGGCATCTATGACAACGCTTACAATCTGTGCATGATTTTTCTTCATGCACGCGGCAAACGCCGCCATAAAGTCAAACGGCTCTTCCTGATTTTCTTCTCCAAGCGGCACGACGACGCCGACCCTCTGCGTGTCGCTGGCAGGTTCGGATACCTGTTCAGATACGGATACGGGCACCGCTCCGGATACCGGTACGTTTTTTTTGTCCACCCATTTGCTGATAAGCAATGCCTCCTTGTGTGGCTCAAGATCAATAAATGCGTACTCGTTTTCGCAGATCACTCTACGAGAGTGCGCCGAGAGAGGATACCCACCTCCGGACTCGCGACCCGTTATCGCCGCGACAAATATCCGGATACCCTGCGCCCTTTTGCGCTCAAGACTTCTCACGAAGTCCAGAAGATCAGTCGTGACTACTACGAGAGCGGCCACATGGGCCGGGTTGGTTTCAATAATGAGACGATTCACCTCCGCGTCGTCGCTATCCTTGACATGCGGATTTGTGGGGATCATCTCAAACCCGTCCGCCCTGATGTACTTCTCAAAACGCTGTGGGTGCTCTGCGGCCGTCACATATTTTGCAAACCTGACAGCCGCAGGGCATTTCAACTCTGTCGCGACTCCTTCGCGTATCACCTCCAGGAGACTCTTAAGATTTGCCGTGCCGATATCAAGAATCCGCATTTGATTATGAAAGGATCCGGCATCTACTATGACACTCAGCATCTTTGTGTCGGGGAGCTTTTCCAAATAGGCCTCCTCATGCAAGTGTAAAAGTACCGCTCATTACCGTTTTGATACTAAAGCATAAAAGTACATATATGTAAAGATGTCTCCATAAAATAGACGCGAAATTTGACATTCTCTAAAAAATATTAGAAACTTCGTGCGCCGAGCAAATGTTATATTTGGCACAAGACAAAAAAGATGCATCTGAAAACAAATCTACATTTCCATACCGGAGACGACCCACGCGACTTCGTGCCGTACAGCACACGCGAAGGCATTGATCACGCCGCCACCCACGGCTTTGACGCGCTCGCGCTCACCTGCCACCAAAAAGCCGCATGGACTCCGGAATACGCCGACTACGCCGCAGAGCGCGGCATCCTTTTGATACCCGGCATTGAGCTTGATATGCACGAAGCCGACGGGAGTACCGGCAGACGCGGCCGCCATCTCATCATTCTCAACTGCGACAAAGACGCCGAGCGCGTGCGGACATTTGCCGATCTGCATGACTATCGCGCCGCTCACCCCGAGTCCTTTGTCCTCGCTCCGCACCCCTTCTCCTACGGCAATTTCTCGCTCAAAAAATTCCTTGAGAGACACATTCATCTCGTGGACGCGATTGAGCATACGTGGTTTCATTCGCCCCGCTGGAACCGCAACAAAAGAGCCGCATATGTCGCGGTACGGCATCATCTTCCGATGATCGTGACGTCAGACGCGCATACGTTTGACAATCTCCATACCGACTACGCGCTGGTCAATGCCGAGGAGAAGACCATCCCGTCTCTCTTTGACGCGATCAGACGGCACAAGATCGCAAACGTCACGCATCCCAAAAAGTTCGTCCGCCAGATGGCTCTGCCGGGTGCCAAGCTCGTCAGCAAAAACTTCCTCTACCGCCGCGGCTGGAAAACTCATCCCCGCCGCACTTCACAAACAAAAATCGCTTCCGTATGACGCCAGCGCCGACAGTCATATTCATTTGGTCCAAGTACTTCTCCCATAGGCATCCCTAGAGCACATTCATAAACCCTCTTTCCTTGGCAAGACAAAAGGCGTTCCCGCGAAGCGGGACGCTCCGTCTCCGAAATCGTAGAATTTCGTGCGAGTGCTACCGGCGGAGCAGGAGGCATATCATGTGATACGCTGAGTGCGAGCCGTTGAGCGTCGGAGCCGAAATTATGCGATTGCAGCGGAATATGGGGTTTCTGAATATGCCCTAGCTCTTGCGGCTCTCAAACCACGCTACGGTCCGCGCAAGACCATCTTCAAACGAGACTTCCGGCGCGTATCCCAGCATATCTTTGGCTTTGGAAATATCCGCCCATGTGCGCGATACATCCCCGACTCTTGGCGGACGCTGTTCCATATCAAGACGCTTGCCAGTTTTTTGCTCAATCAATACCTTGATATCGCGTAGTGCTGTCGTCTGCCCGTGAGCGATATTGAATACGTCTCCTCTGAATGATTTTTCCGATCGCATGGCAAGGATGTTGGCAAGCGTCACATTGTCTATGTAGCAAAAATCGCGCGACTGCGTGCCGTCTCCCTCAAGAAACGCCTTTTTGCTCTCGGGAAAATAAATCGCCTCAAGCCACGCGGAGATTACCGTGGCATACGGCGAGTCGCCGTACTGCCCGGGGCCGAAAACCGTAAAATAGCGCAGGCATACCGTATCAAGGCCGTATATATCACTGAAGACACGACAAAATCTCTCTGCCGTATATTTTTGCAGAGCATATGGCGATCGCGGATCAGGAGTATTTTCCGACTCCCGCACCGGCATGCTTTTTGCGTCTCCATAGACCGAAGAAGATGACGAGTAGATAAACCTTTTCACGCCGTGCACACGCGCGGCCTCAAGTAGCGCTACCGTCCCCGTGATATTTACATCAGTCGTACGATACGGGTACTGCAAAGAATACGAGACGCGGGGCAGTGCGGCAAAATGGAATACATACGCGGGCTTATGCCCTGAAAATATCTTCTCAAGCAGTTTCTCATCCAAAATAGAACCTTCGTACAGAGTAACAGACGCGTCTATCGCATCTTTTCTGCCGGTAGAAAAATCATCAATCCCTACGATCGCAATATCCGGTTCCGCGCGGCGTACATGCTTCACAAAACTGCTTCCGATGAAGCCCGCGCACCCCGTCACTAAAATCGTTTTTCCCATACTATTGGCCTTTAAAATACATTATCGTTTTTGCCAGACCCTCTTCCAAGCCGATGCGGGGTTCCCATCCGAGCGACTCCCGCGCGCGCGATATATCCGGCTTGCGCCGCGCGGGATCATCCACCGGCAGGGGCTTTGCGACGGTGCCCGCGCGCGACCCCGTCAGCGCGAGTATCTTCTCCGCAAGCTCGCGGACGGTTTGCTCCTCCGGATTGCCGAGATTAATGGGGCCGGTAAGTCCCTCCGTATTCATAAGCGCATAGAGACCCTCCACCATATCGTCCACGTAGCAAAAAGAGCGCGTCTGCTCACCCGCGCCATACACAGTAAGCGGCTCCCCGTGCAGAGCAGACCAAATAAAACTTGAAACCACGCGGCCGTCATCATGCGCCATACGCGGCCCGTATGTATTAAAAATACGCGCGACGCGGATATCCACGCCGTGCCCGCGGTGATAATCAAAGCAAAGCGTCTCCGCCACACGCTTTCCCTCGTCGTAGCATGCGCGCGGGCCAATCGGATTTACATTGCCCCAGTATGTCTCTTTTTGGGGATGCTCCAGCGGATCGCCATACACCTCCGAAGTGGACGCCTGCAGGATGCGCGCCTTATGCGCGCGCGCAAGCCCCAGCATATTGATCACCCCGATCGTATTTGTCTTGATCGTATGGATCGCGTTTGACTGGTACTGCACGGGAGACGCTGGACACGCAAGATTGTATATCTGATCAATGTGTGTCTCTGTAAAAAAGGACGCTACGATGTCGTGCTCCACAAAACTAAATGCGAGATTCTTTTCCAGATGCCGGATATTTTCTTTGCGCCCCGTAGACAGGTTATCAATACATATCACTTTGTTGCCGCACGCAAGCAAAAAATCGCAGAGATGACTCCCGATAAATCCCGCCCCTCCGGTAACCACAATCGTCTTTCCTATATCCATAGAGTGAAGAATAGCACACGTGGCCACCTCTCCTCAACGCCCCGCATACGCAAAATGTCTCCCTGGTATAGTCCTACAGGAGATTGACGAATACGCCAATATCATCTACAATCTCTCCACGACTTTGGCATCAAAGCGAAGGTAAAAAACGCGTCAGAACCATAGTAGCGAAAGGTACCTTTTATGTATATTTTTGGTCTTGTCGTCTTTGGAATCATCGCGGGGATATACTCCGCATTTCTCGGACTCGGCGGCGGCCTATTGGTTGTACCGCTTTTAGTTGCTCTCGGCTACGACATCAGAACAGCCGTAGCCACATCCCTCGTCGTGATCATCCCGACCGCGATCACCGGAGTCTTGGGGGAGTGGTCAAGCAGTAACCGGATTGAGTGGCAAATTGCAATGCTCCTTGCGCTAGGGGCGGCTACCGGAGCGCTCATCGGCACCGGATTTAAAAGTTACGCCGCAAGCGACACGATACGCAGAGTGTTTGCGACACTCCTTGTCGTGATCGCCCTTGACCTCATGAAGTTCAG
>CAZYED010000008.1:0-2269 GCA_964646295.1 uncultured Candidatus Saccharibacteria bacterium
ATTGCGAATATTGATACGATCAATGATTGCCGGAGAGATCATAACAGACGCGCATATGAAATCCGGATGCGTGGTTAAAAACATAAACCATTTCTCTCTCTGCTTTTCGGACAGCTGTTTAGAATCCCGTATCCCACGCAGCATTCTTGTCGCTTGTCTCACATTGCTTGTCACGATCTTTACGCCGCCGACAGCCACCGGCCCCGCAAGCGGGCCGCGGCCCGCTTCGTCAATTCCGACGACCCTATGAAATAATTTGCCTCTCATGCTCTCTATAGTATGATGCTCAATATGAAGTTTACTCATCTGCACGTACACAGCCACTATAGCCTACTGGACGGACTCGGCAAAATTGATGAGCTGGTCAAGCGCGCCGTGGAGCTCGGCATGGATTCACTCGCACTCACCGATCACGGCAATCTCTACGGCGCCATTGAGTTTTATCAGAAATGCCGCAAGGCGGGCATCAAGCCGATCATCGGATGCGAGATGTATATCGCCGCGGGAGACATGCATTCCAAAAATCCGGGCGTGGACGACAAGCGCTATCATCTTACCGTGCTTGCCGCCTCCACCGAAGGCTACTACAACCTCATAAAGCTCACGACTAAGTCGCACTTGGAGGGATTTTACTACAAACCGCGGATAGATAAAGACTCCCTGCGGCGGCACTCCCGCGGACTCATTGCCCTCTCCGGATGCTTTGCCGGAGAAATCGCGCGTTCAATCCAGTCGCATAAGCTCGACCGCGCCGAGCGCATCATCAATGAATACCAGGACATCTTCGGTCGTGAAAATTTTTATCTGGAGATCATGCCGCACTTTGAGTATCCGGACACGCGCCCGACCAACACGGCGCTCGCCGCCCTGTCCCACAAAACAGGCGCGCGGCTCGTGGCAACCAACGACATCCATTACGTACGACTGGAAGACCGCGAGGCGCAGGACATCATGGTCTCCATCCAGACCGGCGCGAAGTTGGATGACGAAAACCGCCTCACCATGAAAAATGCCAATCTTTCCATGCGTACGGCAGAAGAAATGGCGCTGCTCCTCCCCGAATACCTCCATGCAATAGAGCAGACGCAGGAGATCGCGGAGCGCGTGGATATACAGCCGGCACTCGGCAAATGGATATTGCCGACTCCCCATATACCTGCGGGTACGGACGACGAAAGCGAACTGCGGCGTCTCACCTATGCGGGCATTGCAAAACGCGGCCTTGCCAAGACACCGGAGGTGGAACAGCGCATTGAGTACGAGCTTGATATCATCAAAAAAAGGGGGTTTCTCGCCTACTATCTCGTGGTTGCGGATTTCATGCGCTTCGCGCACGAGCAAAAGATATTTACGACCGTCCGGGGATCCGGCGGCGGATCTCTTGTGGCATACCTTACGGGCATCACGCCGGTCAATCCGCTGGAATACAAGCTCCCGTTTGAGCGGTTTCTCAATCTTGAGCGTCCGGCGCCTCCCGATTTTGATATGGACTTTGCGGACAATCGGCGGGATGAGGTGATTGATTATGCAAAACGGGTCTATGGCGAAGACCATGTGGCCCAGATCGGTACATTTGGCACCATGATGGCGCGCGCCGCGGTGCGCGATGTCGCGCGCGCTCTCGGATATCCCTACGTCCTCGGCGACAAAATCGCAAAGCTCATCCCCATCGGAGCGCAGGGATTCCCCATGACGCTGGACCGCGCGCTCAAAGAAACTCCGGAGCTGAAAAGTCTCTATGACGCCGATGACAACGTACGGCGCGTCATAGACCAATCAAAAAAACTTGAAGGATGCGTGCGGCACGTCTCGGTGCACGCCGCGGGCGTCGTGATCTCGCCAGCACCACTCGTGGATTATGTTCCGCTCCAACTTGATCCCAAAGGCGGCAAGATCATCACGCAGTACGAAATGACATCCATTGATCCCTCGTATTCGCCCGATCCGGCATTTGCGGTCGGACTTCCAAAAGTTGACTTCCTCGGCATCCGCAATCTTTCAATCCTGGAAGACGCGATCAAGCTCGTAAAGCTCCACCGTGCCGCCGACATTGATATTGAAACCATCCCTCTTGATGACAAAAAAACATTTGCCCTGCTGACGCGCGGAGAAACGATGGGGCTCTTTCAGCTCGGAGGATCCGGCATGACGCGCTATCTCAAAGATCTCAAGCCCTCCTCCATCCATGATATCAACGCCATGGTAGCGCTCTACCGCCCGGGTCCCATTGATTCCATCCCCACATATATTGAGCGCAAGCACAATCCGC
>CAZYED010000008.1:2279-4226 GCA_964646295.1 uncultured Candidatus Saccharibacteria bacterium
GCATCTTGTCACCTATCTTGATCCGCGGATGAAAGACATCCTGGAGCAGTCCTATGGGGTCTTGGTCTACCAGGAAGACGTCATGCTTACCGCCATCAACTTGGCCGGATACTCGTGGCTTGAAGCGGACAAGCTCCGCAAAGCCATGGGAAAAAAGATCCCCGCGGAGATGGCGGCGCAAAAAGAAAAACTTGCGGACGGACTCCGCAAAAACGGCATGCGCCAGGAAAAGATTGACGAGCTGTGGCGTCTGATTGAGCCCTTTGCCGCATACGGATTTAACAAATCGCATGCCGCATGCTACGGCCGCGTCGCATATCAAACGGCATACATGAAAGCCAATTTCCCGGGCGAATACATGACCGCGGTGCTCACTGCGGAATCCGGCGACATGGAAAAAATCGCCGAGATCATCACCGAATGTACCCGGATGAAGCTCCCTGTGCTCGCGCCGGATATTAACGAAAGCTACGCCAAATTTACCCTGATCAAGGGAGTATCCGATGCCGAAGACAAGATCCGCTTCGGCCTCACGACCATCAAAAACGTGGGGTCCAATATCGTGGAGGCGATCATCAGCGAGCGCAAAACGCGCGGCAGATTTATATCGCTTGCAGATTTTGCCGAGCGTGTGCGCCACAAAGACTTCAATAAAAAATCCTTGGAGTCGCTCATCAAATGCGGGGCGCTGGACGCATTCGGCGAACGCAATCTCCTGCTTTCCAATCTTGATACACTGCTTGAGTACAACCGCGAATCCCAAAAAGCGGCTCGCGACGGGCAGGAGAGCCTATTCGCAGGCATGCCCGAGACACATACCGCATCCCTGCGCCTGCGCCCTGCCGATCCCGCGCCAAAACGCGAGCGCCTCGCATGGGAAAAAGAACTTCTCGGCCTCTACGTCACCGAGCACCCGATGGAAGAGTATATGGAGCGACTCAAGCAAAATCACGTGCTTCCGCTCAAAGACCTCACGCTTTCCATGCGCAACAAGACCGTCTCCATCGGGGGTCTGGTTTCAAGCATCCAAAAAATCACGACCAAGACGGGCGAGCCGATGCTATTTGTTAAAATGGAGGATATGAGCGCGCACACCGAAGTCCTCGTATTTCCCAAGATACTCGCGCAAAATCCCGACATTTGGCAGCAAGAAAAAGCGCTCATCGTCAGAGGCAAAGTATCGGACAAGGACGGCATCACCAAGATTCTCTGCGACGAAGCATTTGAAATCCCCGCATAAACGTACAGAGCTTCGTGAGAAAGCGCTCTGTCCGCTCATTCATTACAACATTTCTACGATCGTAAGAATGTTGTAATGAAATGTCTCTTTGGTATACTTCACACATGAAGTCAAACAGCATCGCTCACGTTATCCTTGAGCGCCTTGCAGAAATGGGGCCTTTAGTTATTGACATACTCATTCCGCCCCATCCCCGTTCGCGTATCGCCCGCGCGCTTATCGGTCTGGATCGTAAACGCTCTTATTCCTCCCGTTCTTCAGCAGTGCATTCATACTCCAGTATTCTCAATCGGCTCAAAAGGGAAGGTCTCGTGTTAAGAAGCGGTCCTAAAAGAAACTCTCTATGGAAAATCTCATCAAAAGGACGTTTGGCGTTGGACAAACAACGAAAAATAACACCCCGATCCATACAACACCTCACACATGATGCACTCCCCCCGGAGGACGGAACTGTACGACTCATTACATTTGACATACCCGAAAAACAGCGGCCAAAGCGTGATTGGCTCCGGACAGAACTCATTGCATGCGAATACACGCTTCTTCAGAAAAGTGTCTTTATCGGAAGACGACCTCTTCCGGAAGAACTCTTGAAAATGATTGAGGCGTTATCACTCGGGCCATATATTCATTTCGTCGGCATAGATAAAAAAGGCACACTAATAAAAAATACCTAAATATCCTAAGTAAGCGAGCATCCGTAGTCG
>CAZYED010000008.1:4243-12949 GCA_964646295.1 uncultured Candidatus Saccharibacteria bacterium
ATAATTCATTACAACACTCCTACGATCGTAGGAGTGTTGTAATGAATGAGCGGAGTCTGCCTTGCAGTAGGTGGGGATAAACACAAGCTTGACACACAAAGTCTCCTTTGTTACCTTTATGACTATGCAGGTTTTCAGGAGCAATATTATCCAGACGACTACGACCGCACTCACAGCGTCTGGGGGTTTTGCTTCATAAGCGATCTGCATAGAGCAAGTGAAGCCTCCCGAGATGCGGGGGGTATTTTTGTTTGCCATACGGCACAGAGGAGCTCTTTATGACGGAGATTTACAGTCAGAGGAAGACGACGTATCCCGATGGGCATGTAAGCGACGAGCTGTTCTGTCATGCGGGCGCACACTTCTGGCAATATGCGCCCGGCGGCGAAAGCGATGGCTATACTTCCTATGAGGCGGTAAAAAATAGCAGGCTCGCTTTCCATATACGCGATTGTCCGGAGCATCGAACTCCCAAGCCCGAAGGGGTACGAACGTCCACGTAGCTCCTGCCGAGATCCGAGCGATACAGAGGGTTGCCTCAACCTTCTGTATCGCCTACAATTCACCCATATGTCAGAAAATCAAAACCTCGAACACATACGCCACTCGCTCGCGCACCTGCTTGCCATGGCGGTGCTGAAAAAATTCCCCAAAGCGCAACTTGGCATCGGCCCCGTGATTGAGCACGGGTTTTACTATGATTTCAAACTGCCGCAGGCGATCAAAGACGAGGATCTGCCGGAGCTTGAAGCGGCCATGCGCGAGATCATCGCGCAAAATCTTGATTTTACGGGAGAGGACGTCACTCTGCAAAAAGCCCGCGCGCTTTTCAAAACCCAGCCTTTCAAGCTTGATCTCATCAAAGAGTTTGCAAAAGAGAGCAAACAACTCACGATTTATCATACGGGCATTCCTACAACCTACAACCTACAACCTACAACCTCTTTCACGGATCTCTGTCGCGGAGGCCACGTCAAAAACACGTCGGAGATCAATCCCGATGCGTTTAATCTTGACCGCATCGCGGGCGCTTACTGGCGGGGCGACGAAAAAAATCCGCAGCTAACGCGGATTTACGGTCTTGCGTTTGATACCAAAGAAAACCTCAATAAACATATCGCATTTCTTGAGGAGGTCAAGAAACGCGATCACAAAAAACTCGGCCCGGCGCTTGACCTCTTTACGTTTTCGGAGCTCGTCGGCCCGGGCCTCCCCCTCTGGACTCCCAAAGGCACACTCCTGCGCGATACGCTGGATAATCTCGTATGGCAGTTGCGCCGCGAAAAAGGATATGAGCGCGTGGACATCCCCCACATCACCAAAAAGAACCTGTATGAGACCAGCGGTCATTGGGATAAATTCAAAGACGAGCTTTTCCGTATCACGACGCGCGAGGGGCATCAGTTTGCCATGAAGCCGATGAATTGCCCACATCATACGCAGATCTATGCGCGCAAACAATGGAGCTATCGGGAACTTCCCCAGCGATACGCATCCACCACCAAAGTCTACCGCGACGAGCAGACGGGCGAGCTTGCCGGACTCTCGCGCGTACGCGCGATCACGCAGGACGATGCGCATGTCTTCTGTCGCGAATCGCACGTCAAAGACGAGATCCGCGCGATCTGGGATATCGTGGCAAGGTTTTATCGCGCGGTCGGATTTGAAAAACTCGCGATCCGCCTCTCTTTGCACGATCCCAATGAACCCGGCAAGTATCTTGGCAGTCCCGCGTCATGGAAAAAAGCGGAAGAGACGCTCCGCGAGCTCGTGCGCGAGCAGGGAGCCGATGCTTTTGAAGCCCGTGGTGAAGCCGCATTTTACGGCCCGAAGATTGATTTCATGGCGCATGATTCGCTGGGCCGCGAATGGCAGGTGGCGACCATACAGCTTGACATGAACCAGCCCGAGCGGTTTGATCTGTACTGCATTGACGAGACAGGCAAAAAAGAGCGTATCGTCATGATCCATGCCGCCATCATGGGATCCATTGAGCGATTTCTTTCCGTCCTCATTGAGCATTATGCGGGAGCGTTCCCAATGTGGCTTGCTCCGGTGCAGGCCGCGATCCTCCCGATCAACGACAAAGTAGTCGGTTACGCCCAAGACGTAAAAAAACTGTTGGATGAAAAGGGCGTGCGCATATCGCTTGATGCGCGCAATGAATCCATCGGCAAAAAAATCCGCGAAGCCGAGCTTCAGAAAATCCCCTATCTCCTTATCATCGGCGAGCGGGAAGCCGCGGCAGGCACTATTGCCGTACGCGAGCGGGGAGTTGGGGATAAAGGAACTATGACACTGGATCAGTTTAGTGATATACTTCAAAAAGAAATCCGGTATGGATAAAGTAACTTGAGCATATGGATCTCCTCTCTCAATATAAACAAGAGCATCCGCCGTTTCAGAAGCAAAAACCGCAAGCGGTCACGGATCCGTACGGCCGCGAATACGGCGCCATGGTGCGGCTTGTGATGAGACTGTCAGGGGGCAGGATCCGTGACGCGCGACAAGCGAATTATGCGCTCGCCACGTTTGCCGGTATTATATTCCTCATCTCGTTGTTCTTCTTTTTCCGTTTTTTCCGTAGCAGTCAGTCACTACCTTCCGCTCAAGAAATCCTCCGTGACACACCAACAAGCGGGCTACGGCCGGGCGCTCTAATGCCGCAATAAACTGTATGATTACATACAAGCGAGAGCAGGGTTTTACGCTCATTGAACTCTTAGTCGTAATTTCCATCATTGGGTTGTTGAGTTCCGTCGTACTCACCTCCGTCAACAGCGCACGGGCAAAAGCGCGGGATGCGCGCCGCATTGCGGATCTCAAGGAAATGCAGAAAGCGCTGGAATTCTATTACGACTCTAATAATGCATATCCCTCAAGTGGAGGGTCATGGCGAGGCAATTGCTCTAGTTACGGCAACTATGGCATATCCGGATCCGGCGGTTATATTCCTGACCTTGCCCCGACATATATCCCCGTACTCCCGGTTGATCCGAAACCTGTTGGAGGCAGTTGCTATCTCTATAATTCAAACGGAACTGATTATATACTCATCACCCATCTGACAATGGAAACCCTCGTCGGCGGCGATCCGTCTGCCCCAGGCAACCCCCCATATATTCAGGCATTGGATCGCGTATGTTGCATACAGCCAACTATAGCCGTCTATTCCCCGGGTGGGCGAGACTGGTAAACGCCGTACCAAAACTCGTCGTGGCCGTAGGTACTACAGCATCGGGTAAGTCCGCTCTCACCGTGCAAAAGAAAGAAGATTACTGTGGATGTAGCGGATTGACATTAGCCGGCCGCTTGTTCAGACTTTGATCGAATGGCGGAAGTTCATATATCATGAATTTCTCGTGTGTCAGCAAAAATAACTCTTGCAGGAGGATTTTTTGTTCCAAACTGTAGATGTTATATGTGGATCCGGGTCCATACTGTACCATCATTGACACGGGGTGTGCATGTCCCGTCGGATCCAAACCAAAAATCCCGCACCGCGCGGGATTTTTGGTCTAAAATTTCTATGGATAAACAGAAACTCATCGTCATCGTAGGCCCTACGGCGTCTGGCAAGTCTTCGCTTGCGGTACGGCTTGCCAGGAAGTTTAGCAGCGAGATCATATCCGCGGACTCGCGGCAGGTGTATCGGGGACTTACTATCGGCACGGGTAAGGTGACTTCAAAAGAAATGGCGGGCATCCCCCACCATCTGCTTGATGTCGCAAGTCCCGGCAGGGCGTTCACTGCGGCGCAATTCAAGACCCGCGCCGAGCGCGCGATCCGCGACATCGCGCGCCGCGGCAAGCTCCCTATCATCACGGGCGGCACTGCGTTTTGGATAGACACGCTCGTCTATAATCTCTCGCTCCCCGAAGTGAAGCCAAACATGCGCCTCCGCCGCCTGCTTGAGAAAAAAAATCCAGCAGAGCTTTTCCGCATGCTCAAGGGGCTGGATCCGCGGCGCGCGGCACATATTGAACACGAAAATCCGCGCAGGCTCATCCGCGCGATTGAAATCGCGCGGGCGTTGGGACGCGTGCCGAAACTCAAACGCCAACCCGCGTATGACGCGCTCTGGATCGGCATCAATCCATCTTATGAGGCCGGGTCTCGTAAGATAAGAAAGCGCGTCCATACGATGATCCGACAAGGGCTCATCGCGGAGACGCAAAAACTCCTCCGACAGGGAGTAAGCAAAGAACGCGTCCGCGAATTCGGCTTTGAGTATGCCGCGGCGCTGGATGTGATCATTAAACAAATGCCGCATGCAGAACTTGCGCCCCGTATTATCCGCGATACGATGCGTTACGCCCGCCGCCAGATGCGATGGTGGAAGCGCAATACCGAAATCCGATGGATTAGCGATCCCCGAAAAGCCATGCAACTCGCGCGATCATTTCTAAAAAAAAGCTGACAGTGGTTCCCCAAAATCCCGCGCGCATCGGGTTGCTTTGATCATGATTCTCCGGCACGACCACTACGACGGTCTCGCCCCGTTTTTTCAAATTGAGTTTTTCCTTCGCTTCACGCTCAATCGCTTCCGGAGTCTCAAGCTCCGCAATGCGTGCCTCAAGCTGGGATTTCTCCGCCGCGAGCGCCGCGATCTTTTCCTCACCCCTGCGGGCCTCGCTTGAGAGAGTCATGGTCTCGCGCGTAATACGCATGGCCCCGACCGACACGGCTGCGGCAAGACAGATAAAGAGAATATTCAGCGGCAGTGAATTTTTGATCTTCTCCCACATATTTGTTATGATACCGCCATGTTTGCAAAACGCAAAAAACTGAATTATATCTGGATTGCCATTGCAACGCTTGCGACAGTCTCAATGGTGGCTTTTCTTTTTCTTCCGCTCATCGCCTCCCGATAAGCGCTAGTCCTCGCGCCGATGCAGTTTGAAAAAGATTTCCGGCGGGATCGTGACTCTGCCCGTCTCTTTCAGGCGTTTTTTGCCTTTCTGCTGTTTTTTCCAAAGCTTCATTTTGCGCGTGCGGTCGCCGCCGTACATATGCGCCGTGACGTCTTTTTTGACGGCCGCGATCGTCTCGCGCGCAATGATGCGCCCTTCCACGACCGCCTGAAGCGCTACCGCAAAAAGCTCTTTTGGCAAAAGCTCTTTGAGAGCCGCAAGGCGCGCGCGCGCGAGTACATATACCTGATCGCGTGGCACCACTTCGGCAAGCGACGGCTGGATCTCGCCTGCGATCAAAATCTCAAGCACCACCAGATCGCAAGCGCGGTATCCGATGGGCGAGTATGAGAACGAGGCAAATCCATGCGATGCGCTTTTCAGCTTGTCGTAAAAATCCACGATCACTTCGCGCAGGGGCGCTTCAAACTCAATCAGCATGCGCTCGCCCGTCAGCGTGTGCGTACGTGTCATGGTACCGCTTGCGACGCTGATGAGTGACGTCAGCGCACCAAGATACATCGCGGGCGTGATGGCTTCCGCGCGCACCCATGGCTCCTCAATCGCGCGTATCTCGTGCATGGATGGCATGCGGGCCGCAGAAAATACCGTCTCCGTCTCGCCGTCCGGCCGCGTAATACGAAACGCCACGGACGGACGCGTCAGTACCAGATGCAGATCGTATTCGCGACGCAGGCGCTCGGCGATGATTTCCATATGCAAAAGACCGAGGAACCCGGCCCGGAAACCCCGCCCCAAGGCGCCCGCATCTTCGGGGGCAAAGACAAGGGCGGCGTCTTCAAGCTTGAGTTTGCCCAGTCCGTCGCGGAGCGTGTCGTACTCGTCCTGATCTTCCGGAAACAAAGACGCAAACACCATCGGCTCCGACTCCTTGTAGCCCGGTAACGGGGTTACTCTTTTGTCTGCGTCTGTCCGCGCTGTGATCGTATCGCCCACGCGCACACGGCTGGGCTCTTTGATACCGGTCGCAATATATCCGATCTCCCCGACTCCGAGTTCGGCGACTTCTTTGCGTTGTGGCAAAAAAACGCCGATCTCCAAAGCCTCCGCGGCCGCCCCCGATACGGCACAGCGCACGCGATCGCCTTTTTTCAGCGTGCCGTTCATGATCCGCACATGCGCGATCACGCCAAGATACGGATCATACTTTGAATCAAAGATCAGCGCGCGAAGCGGATGCTCGCCCGTAACGCCGTCCGGCTGTCGCGGCGGAGGCACGCGCGCAACCACCGCATCCAGCAGATCCGCGACACCCGTCCCGTCTTTTGCCGAGACTTTCAGAATATCTTCCGGAGCGCACGAGAGCAGTCGCATGATTTCCTCTTCGCACTTGGCGATCTCGGCAGACGGCAAGTCTATTTTATTGATGACGGGGATTACCGTAAGCCCCTGATTTTCGGCCAAATGCAGATTGGCAAGGGTCTGCGCCTGCACTCCCTGTGTCGCGTCCACAAGTACGATGGCGCCCTCCACCGCGGCAAGCGCGCGGGACACTTCATAGGAGAAATCCGCATGCCCCGGCGTGTCAATCAGATTTAGGACATAACGATGTCCTAAATCTGAGGAATTAGGAGTCAGGAATTTGGAATCAGGGTTTTTTATATTCTTCCCATGATTCATACTTCCTAGTTCATAACTCATTCTTACGGGAGTCATTTTGATAGTGATCCCCCGCTCCCGCTCCAGAGGATGCATATCAAGATATTGCTCGTGCATCTTGCGACCCTCCACGGTCGCGGTCAACTCCAAAAACCGGTCCGCCAAGGTACTCTTGCCGTGATCTATATGAGCAATAATGCAGAAATTCCTGATACGTGCGGTGTCCATATATAAGACCTACTCCATCGTATTGAGGCTTAGCCTCGATAGGATTTATTTAACCTCGCTCCCATCCCAATACTGCGGCAGGATACGCAAAGAGAACAGGCGGCGAGCGACGACGCGCCGGAGCATGGCGATATCCTGGCTTCCCAGAAGCGTCAGCACCGCAAAATATGCCGCCCACCCAAGCGATCCTGCAATGACGCCCTGCGTCAAAACGCGCGCAAACGTAATCAACGGCAGGACGCCTGCAAAACTGCTGCGCACGACATACGCCACGCTCCCCGCAACAATCGTAGCACCGATGATACTCATAGCATCTCGTCCGGACATATATGTCCCTTTCCCAAAAACTTTCTTCTCGTACGCAACGGCGCATATATACAGCATGCCGACATTCAAAAGAAGTCCTGCCGCAAATCCGATGCCAAGGCCCAACACTTCGGGATGCGCGAGATCCTCAATACGAAAAGCGGCAGTGAGCATCCGTCCGACACCGGATCCCGTAGCAAGACTCTGCGCCAGAAAAAACGCGAGGCCTATGGAAATCAGCGATGCGCCTGCGTTGAGCGCAAGCGGAATCCATGTATTGCCGAGCGCATAAAAAACTCGTATGAAAAGCGTCTGTAAAGCGCCCGCAACCATCGCAAGCGACAAAGCCGCAAGCACGGCCGCGGTAAGCCGCGTATCCTCCCATGAAAATACGCCCGCACCCAGAGCCGCGCGCACGATGTGCGCGCGAAGCACGATAAAAAGTGCTGCCGAAGGAGCCGTCCAGAAAAGAATACTCCGCACGCCTACGGCAAATTCGTATGAAAAATCAGATGCCGCGCGAGCGCTTGCCGCACGCGCCATGCGCGGAAAGACGGCCGTCGCGTAGCTGACGCCGAAAATCCCGACCGGAACAAAATAGAGATTCTGCGCAAGACTCAATACGGCCACGCTGCCGGGTGCCAATGTGGACCCGATTGCGTTGAGCGCGATCAGTGTCAGTTGCGTGAGCGATACCGAAAACACCCGCGGCACTGCCGTGAGTGCTACGGTACGGATATCATCTGCGAGCAGTCGTACCGTACTCGGCAAACGGATCAGTGTCCGGATAAGCCGCGGCGAAAATCCCGCCAAGGCGGCCGCCTGAAATTGCAGACCCGCATGCAAAAGCGCTCCGATCACGACACCCATCGCGACTCCCGCGATGCCAAAACGCGGCACCAGAAAAAAAATCCCGAAAATAATCCCGATGTTGTACAGGATAGGCGCCAAAGCATACACCGCAAATCTCTGAAATGACTGGACGACTACGGAGAATATTCCGGACATGCCAAGCAAAATCGGCGAGAGGAGCATCAGCCGCGTGAGAAACGCCGTCGTCGCCTGCTCCTCCGACGAAAACCCGGGGACGATAAAGGGGATGATCCGGGGCACTGCAAAAAATGCGCCCGCGCATACCGCAGAAGCGCCCGCAAAAAACAATGCCGACAAAGCGGAGATAAAATCCCGCGCTTTTTTGGGATCCTGCATGAGCCGCTCCTGAAATACCGGCAAAATCACAGCCGTCGCTCCCCCAAGCAGAAAGAGCACGGACATAAAATCCGGTATATTGAAAGCGGCCGTATAGATATCAAGTTCCCGCCCCGCGCCGAAGCGCGCCGCAAGCATGCGGTCGCGCAACACCCCGAGGACGCGGCTCAAAAGCCCTGCGCCGCCCAGAATCAGCGCGGCCGCATGTACATTTGCGATCTCGCTCTGAAAAAATGTAAGCCCAGACAGTTTCTTAAGCCGCCGTATCATCGCGCTTGTTTCTGCTCGCTCACTGGAGCATCCTTTCTTTTTTCCGGAGGAGAAGCGGGCGGCACGATCCCGTCAAGCGCCGGTTTACCGGCCGCAAGATTGGCCAGGATGCGTTTTACTTCCGCATTATCGGGATTCAGCTTCTCAATGCGCATGAATT
>CAZYED010000008.1:12959-19189 GCA_964646295.1 uncultured Candidatus Saccharibacteria bacterium
GATCCATCGCTTTTGGTTTCTCGCCCTGCCGGTCATAGATGAGCCCGAGGAAATAGCGGGCATTGGAATAATTTTCATTTATGGACACCGCGCGTTCAAACTCCGCGCGCGCGCGGTCAAGATTGTTTTTCTGGTAGTACAGAAGTCCCAACTGAAACGCAATGCCCGCATCAAACGGGGCGGCGGCTTTCGCATTTTCCACGCTTTGAATCGCGGCATCCGTATTGCCAAGCCGCAATGCGGTCTGCGCAAGCAAGAAGTGCGCGGGAGCAAAATCTTGCTTCACATGGATTGCGCGCTGGAAAATCTGCACGATCTGCGTGAGGTTCTCGTTGTACGCTTTGAGAAGATCCTCCTTGTCTTTCCCCTGCGCCTGATTGGCCGCAAATGCGATTCTGTCCGCAAATGCAAGGCCCGCCCTGCCCCACTGGACATAAATCTCGGGATTCGCCGGCTCCCGTTCGGCCGCTTTTTGGTATGCTTCGGTCGCAAAGCGCTCCGAACCCTGGATATAGGGGATCACGAGCTCATACAAAGCCGCCCGTACGCGCCAGAGGTTGGGATCCTGCGGATACATATCGGTCAGGCGCTGTGCGTCCCGCACCGCATCCGACACGACGGTCTGGAATTCCTGCTGGACATTTTCACCCGACACCGCGCGCTCCAGCACCCGCCGCACTTTTTCCGTGCGCACTTGTACGAGAATATTCATACTGTGGGTATCTTGCGGCTCAATCTCATACGCACGCGCCAAATGCGCGATTGCGCCGTCAATATCGCCCGCATTTGCGGCGGCAATTCCCCGCTCCTGCGCAAGTACTGCCCGAATATGCTTTACACCGCCCCAAAGTACTGCCACGCCAAACGCCACCAAAAAAATCGCCGCAAGGGAGGAGACAAAAATACTCCATGGGGCATTGAAGCGGACAACACGATCCTTCACGCTCCAAAAGCCTCCCTGATTCTCCGCGTCTTCCCCGATATACTCCGGCAAGGCAGGACTGTATTCACTTACCGTCTCGGACGCCTCTCTGCGATCCGTCCGCGCGACAGGCACTATCACGGCAATCATTACTCCTATCATCAAAAAAAAGATCAGCAAAAATGTGAGTGTCACCGGATACAGAAATACCCCGATCAACAGAGCCGTGAGTCCTCCGAATAGCGCGCGAGCAAGCATGGAGCTATCAGTGCCCGAAGACGGGTCTATCCTCTCCAGCCCGACCTCTGCGGCCCGCGCAGGTACTTCTCCAATCGCTCCAAACAGCATCCGCAAAAACGTAATCAGCAGGGAGAGTAAAAATATCGCAAACGCGCCGGCGCCAAGGACTCCGACCGTCGGCAGAAGAGTCGCCGCCCACGACTGTCCTTGATTGAAGCGCGTGCCCCAAAAGATCGTCTGATTTATAGAGGGATCCTTGTACTCCGCCCAGAGAAGCCCAAACGTACCGGGTCCCGATCCGAAAAAAACCTTCATCGGACCTTGTTTGAAGAGTTCGGTGGTAATGGATAGCGTGGCGTTTAGCGAAGGCGATACTTCGGCCGGAATTACGACTCCAAGCGTGGATGTGCCCTGAAGCATAATCATAACAATCGCAACCATGGAAAAACACGCCATCGCCCAATGCCTCATCCGAAGCCGCTGTATGCCCGCGAAATGCCCGTCTGCTCCATCCACCAGAAAAAGCCCGAACAAAATCACCGATGATCCAAGCGCCGCGATCCACGATGTCCGAAAGTTGATGAGCACCAGATCCATGAGAAACAGGAAGGCAGCCGCACCAAGCGCCCACCGTATCCATGCTCTCCACCCTGCCGCGGCGCTTGAAAAAACAATGCCCGCCGTCACGGCAAAAAGTACCGTATAGATCAGCGCGAGCCCATTCATGGTGCCGACGACATTAGCGGTTGCATCCTGTACTGCGCCGATTGCGCGCAAGAGCGATACATCGGCCAAAAGCTGAAATGCCGTCAGTGCGGCCGACAGTGCGCCGGAGAAAATCATGATAAAGAGCAGTGTCCCTCCTTCCTCGCGACGCCGTAGTATGTTCCCCGCAGTCAGCATCAGAAGTAATCCTGCTACTACTGAAGAGAGGCGCTCGGCGGCGACATCGCCGAAGAATACAGACACCCATGGCGCCGGAGACAAAAGCGCGCTTGCCGTGAATGTGGCCGCAAGCAGTCCCGCGCCGTATAGGATCGGCGAATGCCGCCACCGAATCTCTCCTGTGGCCAAAACAGACAGCACCCACAAGACAAACGCAAGCATAATCAGCATGCCGAATGTCATTTCCCTGCCAAAATCAATCCCCAAGGGACGCGGCAGAAAGACTACCGGCAAGAGCGCTGCAAAGATATACAGGATCACTTTAGCCGCATACATGAAGCGCTCCTGCGATAACATAGATGTAAGCATATGTTCTTTAAAGATGTAAATAATATTTGTAATGACGCGGGTATACTTTATCATACATCAGGTATCTTTCATAGAACGCGCCTCAAGACTCTCCTTCCTTGTACCCAGGCATGAATTTCTTCCATGCCTGCTCCAATCGTAGCATCTTCCTCCGTACATATATATACTTTTTAATCGCGTCGTCAAAAAACTCCCAGGGCAGTCCGCTGTCGCAGATGTCCCGAAACTGCTCCAGATACACTACCATCTTGTTGCAGTTGAGCATGGCTCTTTCAATGGCCGCAATGCCAGCCGTATGATCTCCAAAACGCAAGGAGTGAGCTTCGGCAACCTGATGCGGTATCCCGAGCGCGCACGGAAGCATGTTCTTTATCAACAGCTCGTCAATGAGATGTGTCTGCTCCGATTGTTTTTTCTTTGGTTTCGCGCGCGCCGCCAAAAAATTGTTTACTTGCTTGGCAACCAGCACTGAACACTCCAGCGCCTTCTGATATACCTCCAAGTCCTGAAAACTATGGAGAGGACGGCGCGGATAATAACCGCTGTTGCTCTTTCCTTGACTGCCTGCGCTGGGGGAGAAATTTTGGCGAGGACGAGAATACATAACGTTCAAATGTAAAATGCAGATACCAAAGATGAAAAGGATAATAATTATATCCCGGCGGGTGCCATCCGTTCAACGACAAGCGGGGATTCGTTGAGCCGATATATGCCTTCTTTTGTCGCAATCTGTTTTCTGTCCGATCGCGCCCTTCTCTTCTTTCCCCGGCCTTTGTAGACGACATGAAGCGGGAAGAATTCAAAATAATCTTTTTCGTCAAACCACGCGCATTTGAAGCAATACATACGGAGACCCGTAAGCCGCGAAAGCGCCATCGCATAGAGCGTCAGCTGCTCTATCGGCTTCTCTTTCGCGGCATTTGGTTTGTAATCCAAAATATGGATTTGTCCATTGCGCACTTGTACCGCATCAATATGTCCGGTGATCAGTCGCGGCAGATCGTCCGCGGTTTCTATCTTTTCAATCCCCTTGTCTTGTTTTTTGTACATTTCAAACCCCAGCTGGCTTTGCATATGCAGCAAATCTTCGCGTTTGAGATACACAGGGACTTCCGTCGCCACAGTTACCGTATCATTGGCGAGCATGAATTTCTGGACAGCTTCATGCCGGTCTTTATTGCGCGCCACGCCCTGTAAAGCAAAAGCCGCCAACTTGTTCGCAAAATTATTTTTGGAGCGCACGATCATACCCTCCTTACTGAACCGTATCGGAGCCTCGCTTGCCCGATGTCCCGCATATCCGCCCTCGGCGGTAAAATACTGGTGCGGCGTCTCGCTCGGCACGAGCGACAGAAACTCCGCGAGCGGACCGAACCGCGCGTGCTTAATATCTTCCCTGATAATGAGACGCGTCTTCGGCTGATGGAACATAAAGCGATATAATTGCCGGTGTGCGAGCGTGGCGCTTATCACCGTCTCCACGGGCTTGCACATCTTTACCGCAAACGGCCGGTAGCGGTGATAACGGCACAAATCCTTGAACTCCTCCACCCAGTTTGCGATCGTTGAGGCAGATACATCAAAGTCCGTTTTCTGCTTGATAATCCTGCTCGCCTGCTCTAGAGAAAATCCCAAATTATAATAACTCATCGCATCAATGATCACTGCGTGCGGATAGTGCTTGCCCTTTACTTCTTTAGGCGTAAAAGTCCGCAGGCACGAGCGGCACAGGTACAGCTGTACTTTTTCGCGCTTTTTCTCGCGCCATCCGCGCTTCACCGTATCGGCCGAGATGCAATAGACGCATGAGACTGTGTATGCAGGGCTTGACATTTTTTTTTGTTCGCTTATAGTTATTTGACAAGTGCCTTCGGGCTCGCCCTCGCGAGAGGGCAATAAGAAACGGGAGCCGTCAAAGCATGTTTTTGGCGGCTTTTCGTATATGCACAAATATGTCCTCTTCAAGGTATCCAATTTTTCGCACCAACCGTTTGTTGTCTATGGCGCGCATCTGAGAGAGCAACGCACGCGCGTTTTTTCCCGCCACAAGTCCTATAGATGGACGCAGGGGATGATCTCTCTCTGACGTGGTAAGTGGTATGACAAAACAAGTCTCTCTGCTTAACCCCTTCAAAATAATCACTGGGCGGCGATATTCATCTCCAGAGCCGTCTTGCTCAAATCCAACATTGACACCTAAGGC
Organism: uncultured Candidatus Saccharibacteria bacterium; assembly: GCA_964646295.1. Lineage (GTDB taxonomy): Bacteria > Patescibacteriota > Minisyncoccia > Sungbacterales > HO2-52-23 > 2-02-FULL-52-23. The sequence goes on from CAZYED010000008.1 coordinate 17,579, forward strand.
GCACCACCAAATCTCCCGCTCATGATAGAGCTTACGCTCTGCTCCGCGATGGGTATGCTTCTTGATATCATTCCATCGATCAAAATCTTTTTGCATAGTGTAAAATCTCTTTTGGAGATGTCATCTCACGATTTCTATACCTCCAGATATCACGACTTTTACATATTTGTCGCTCCCATTCCCTGTCCGTGATACAAAAATCACGGTGTTTCAGCAGTCGTCGCAGTTTCTTCTTCCGCAGGAAGTGATGCTTCGGCTGGCTCCGGCGACTGTTCATCTACGGACACTTCGGTCATCGTTTCCGGCGTACTGGTCGCTGTCTCGGATGCCGCAATCGTCATTGTCTCTGCCTCATTGATACCTGAATCACTGGAACTTGAATGAGAATTGGAAATTGGCGCTCGAGAATCATCCACGCTTCCGCACGCTCCGCTCTGCGGTACCACGGCCCCGCTTACGATCTTCACGCAATACGGATCCTTCGTAACTTCATCATACAGCGTAATGCCCGATGGTTGGTCGGCCGACCCTATGGTAACTTTCTGCGCGATCAATTCATTCGTAATCACTCTCACCGCCATCAGCGTCCCCTCCTCGTCCATACTCCATTTGCCCAGATACCCCGTGATTTTTTTCACATCCACAATAGAGTTGCCCTGCATATTGATGTCTCCGTAGAAGAGGACATTGACCCTGCCCGACTGCTGGTCTACGATCCAGGCATTGGTGCCTTCAGGTACGGTATCTCCTGACTTAGCGATGGTGTCATCCAATTCCTGTATCTTGCGCTCCTGCGCCTTTATACCCGCCAGTAGGGCAGTCGCCATCTTGTAGAGGTCAATCCCCTTGCCGTTGGCTGATTGTATGGCTATAGGAGCTTCCTCGGCAATGAGGCCAAGATGGGTTTCGCCTGCAGGGTCATTGGTATACCGATAGGTCGTCGTGGTAGCGGAAAGCAAGGCATCAAGCAGAGATTCTTCTCCATGGACATCTACGGTTATAATGTCTTTTTTGGCGGCGCGTGTGGAGATATTCACAAAAGACCGCGCGGCAATATCTCCTTCCACCCGGAGAGTATAGTCGGGAGTGGAAGTTCCTATCCCTATATTTCCATTCGCGTCTATGGCCAATGCGGGCAGTGTCGTGGATGCGGTGCTTATATCAAAGACCGTAGTAAGCATCTGCACCCCCGCAAACGCCACAGATGCGGTACGCATAGGTGAATACCCGATGATATTGCCCCCTAGATCATGGTTTGAAAGCCATGGATGGGCTTCATCCAGTATGATACCAAGCTGGAGGTCTGCGGCAGAGCCATATTGAGCGACTTCTGATTTCAACTTGAAACGCTCAATCGTGGTAGAGGCCAGTATCGCCAATACTTCATCGCGGGAGAGGATTGAACGCTGTTCTTTCAAAAACGAAAAAGACGGAGCGTCTGTCCAGACACCGGCGGCCGAGAGTGTCGCGGTATTAAATGTCGAGGCATCCCCACCGGTAAAAGAGAGCACGCCCGAGGTATTCATAAAAGCGGCGCGATAGTCATTATCGCCATTGGCGCCGAGGATCAAGCCGCCAAGCTCGGTATCCGTGCCTTGCTCAACAGCTAAT
>CAZYED010000008.1:19199-19575 GCA_964646295.1 uncultured Candidatus Saccharibacteria bacterium
GGACTCGTCGTCCCGATGCCGACGTTGCCATTTGATTTAATTGTCATTCGTTCAGTATAGTCATCATCTGCTGAACCAGCCGCCGTGAAGAAGCCAATCCTGCCCGGTACTCTATTACCGGCTACAGTGCCGTCAACGGTGAACTGTATTGTCCCGGCGATTGAATTGTAGTCAGTTCCGTCGTGTCCATAAGCGACGAGCCACGCCAAATTATCTCCTGATGCCACTGCCCCGCCTGAACGGCTACGCTGAAAGTTAAAACGAGGGGGATCATTTCCTCCTGCCGCGGCCGTTGAAGTCCAAGTAAATGTCGGTGCCGCACTTTGTAAGTGAAGGAGAGAACTCGGCCCCGTCGTCCCGATGCCGACGCTTCCAT
>CAZYED010000008.1:19585-19990 GCA_964646295.1 uncultured Candidatus Saccharibacteria bacterium
GTAAAACTGCAAGTTTGTACTACCTACAGGCAACTACTGTTGCCAAACCGATGCCGTGCCACCTGTCCGTTCCAAATAAAGCGCGGTGAAATCTCCCGTGCCGGTAAACTTGGATAGAATCCCTGGAGAAACGGTTCCGCTAACTTCCAACTTCGCCCCTGGTGACGTCGTCCCGATGCCGACGTTGCCGGTGCTGTCTATTCTGACCTTTTCCGCCCCATTGGTAGAGAAAGCCATACTTTTGCCAGAATTATCGTACCAAATATAACCGTTCGCATTTGCAGTAATACCAGAATCAAACCCTAACTTGGCAATACCAGTTGTGCCGCCTTTGATCAAAATGCCATAGGAATTAGCGCTCGCGCTCCCGTCGCCAACCTGCATAATATAGTCCGAACTAAACCC
>CAZYED010000009.1:0-18957 GCA_964646295.1 uncultured Candidatus Saccharibacteria bacterium
AGGACGCCAAGGAAGTGGCCATGGAGAGCAAGGGCGGCCAGGAGCGTCGTGCAATGACGGGAACGTGTACCGTCTGCGGCACGAAGATGTTCAAGATTCTCGGCAAGAAGCAATAATCGGCCTTGGCACGGCTCGGTTCGGTGTCGTGGCTGTTTGGCATCCTCTGGAGCCGAGGCCCGTTTTTCTATGCCTACAACGCCCACGATACTCGTCATTTTCGGGGCCACCGGGGATCTGACGCGCAGGAAGATAGTTCCGGCGCTCTGGCACCTCTTCCGCGAAAAGAAACTCCCCCCGTCTTTTTCCGTGATCGGTTTTTCACGGCGGGATTTGGGCGAAGAAGCCTTTCGCGCCTCAGTGGACACGATGGTTGCTACGCACCGCGCGACATCGCGTAGTAAGGGTACCGATACGGCTTTTATAAACACCTTCACATACGTGCGGGGTTTTTTTGATAAGAAAGAAGCATATCTTGACCTCAAGAAAAAGATTGAAGATATAGAGCGCGCATCCGGCGCGCGCGCAAACAGGCTTTTCTATCTTGCGGTGACGCCGGACATGTATGAGACCGTGCTCAATAATATCGCGCGGTCGGGTATCGGCACGTCGGAGAGCGACGATGCGGGGTGGGCGCGGATCATTGTGGAAAAGCCGTTTGGTCGCGATGCCAAGACCGCGCGCGAACTGGACGAGCTTCTCGCGTCCCTCTTTCATGAACAGCAGATTTACCGGATTGACCACTATCTTGCCAAGGAGATGGTGCAAAATATCCTTGCGTTCCGTTTTTCCAATAACCTCTTTGAACGCAACTGGAGCCGTGAGACCATAGAGCGGATTGATGTCCGGCTCTGGGAGAAGCTCGGCGTTGAGGAGCGGGGGACTTTTTATGACGGCGTAGGGGCACTGCGCGATGTCGGGCAGAATCATCTCCTGCAGATGCTGGCGTTGATTGCGATGGATCGGCCGGAGAATTTCGGCGCGTCCGCCCTGCGGCGCAATCGCGCCGCGGTCTTGCGCGCGCTCGCGACACCTTCCCGCAAGGAAATCATGCAGACAAGCGTGCGGGCGCAGTATGAGGGATACCGCGCGATCGCGGGAGTCGCCCCCGACTCCGATACCGAGACATATTTTCGGACGGATGCGTCTGTAGCTTCCGCCCGATGGAAGGGCGTGCGCTTTACGCTTGAGAGCGGCAAGCGCATGCATGAGCGGCAAAAAGAAATGGTGATTACGTTTCGCCATCCGACGCCGTGCCTCTGCCCGCCGGAATCGGGACAGCATTTCCGCAACAAGATTATTCTGTCGCTTGAGCCTGAAGAGCGGATCACGATCCACTTCTGGTCTAAAAAACCCGGATTTGCGTATGACCTGGAAGAGCGGACGCTGACGTTTCTCCTGCGCGGGAGTACCAAGCGCGCGCAGTATGTGGAGGAATATAAAAAACTTCTGCTTGATTGCATTACCGGTGATCAGACGCTCTTTGTAAGCACCGAGGAGGTGCGCGACATGTGGCGCTTCACGGATCCGATCGTGGATGCATGGCGCAAAGGCCTTGTGCCGCTTGGCGTGTATCGTCCGGATACCGACGAGGCAGTGATGTCAGCTTCTCGTAGTACTGTGCATCCGTCTTCGGAGGTGTCGGCTCCGAAGATGGGGCGTGAGATCGGACTGATAGGTCTGGGGAAGATGGGTGCCGCCATGGCGGAGCGGCTCTGCGAAAAGGGATGGCGCGTGGTGGCTTATGACAGGGATCATAAGCAGACCGACCGGGTCGCTCGGTATGGCGCCCAAGTCGCGCGCGATCTTGAAGATCTCGTGCGCCGTCTGCCGCGTCCGCGCGCGGTGTGGCTTATGGTTCCTGCGGGTACGGCAGTGGACGATGCGCTTTTCGGCGCTGGGGGACTTACGAAATATTTATCTCGCGGGGATACTGTGATTGACGGCGGCAATTCTTTTTATGAAGATACGCGGCGTCGCGCAAAGAAACTTAAATCATCGGGCATTCGTTTCCTTGATGTAGGGGTTTCGGGCGGCCCCGGCGGCGCGCGGCACGGGGCATGCCTTATGGTCGGCGGCGAGCAGAAAGATTTCCAAAAATACGAGAATCTGTTCCGCGATCTTGCGCTGGAAGGAGGATATGCGCGGCTTGGCGCTATGGGTGCGGGACATTTTGCCAAGATGGTTCACAACGGCATTGAGTACGGCATGATGCAAGCAATTGCCGAGGGATTTACAGTTCTCAAAAAATCTCCGTTTAAGTTTGACCTGAAAAAAACGGCTGACGTATACAATAGCGGTAGCGTGATTGAGTCGCGTCTTGTAGGGTGGCTCCGCGCGGCATACGAGGCGTACGGCGAGGACTTGAAAGAAATATCGGGTACCGTGGGCCATACGGGCGAGGGCGAATGGACGGTCAAAACCGCAAAGAAGATGGGCGTGTCCGTCCCTGCCATCAAAACCGCCTTTGATTTTCGCGTAAAGTCAAAAAAGCGTCCGGACTACACCGGTAAAATCCTGTCCGCCCTACGCAATCAATTCGGAGGTCATCGCGCAAAATAAGTTTATCCGCCGCTATGGAGACATCTTATATAGATAAGCTTGCGTGGGTGCATATCAAAGATGGGAAGATTCTGATGACGCGCTCACGCGGCAAAGACGTATGGTATATTGGGGGCGGCAAGCGCGAGCAGGGCGAAAGCGATCAGGCGGCACTCATGCGCGAAGTGGAAGAAGAGTTTACGGTACGTCTTATTCCCGAATCAATCCGCCATCTCGGTACGTTTGAAGCGCAGGCGCATGGCAAGCCTGCAGGCACGATCGTGCGCATGACATGCTACACGGGCGAATATGCGGGCGTGCTTGCTCCGGCCGCGGAGGTAGAGGAGCTTGCGTGGTTTGGGTACGGCGATCGCGAACGCACTGCACCCGTAGACAAGATCATTTTTGACTGGCTCAAAGAGAAAAATATCCTCGTTTAATAGATTATTGTAACAGCACACATCAATGATGTACGACGCAATAAAAAATTTTCCCGCGCAGTTTTCGTTTGAGCCGGTCGTGGAGAATGCCGAGAAATTGCATTCTGTGGACGGATTCATTATTGCCGGTATGGGCGGGTCGCATTTGGCAGCCGACCTTTTGCGTATATGGAAGCCTGAAATTGACCTTACTGTGTACAGCGACTACGGCTTCCCGGCGCATATCAAAGCGGAATGGCAGACGCACCAACTCTTCATCGCAAGCTCCTATTCGGGCAATACCGAGGAGACGATTGACGGCTTTGTAGAAGCGGGCAGGCGCGGGATCGCGCGTGCCGCGATTGCAGTCGGCGGGAAGCTCCGTGATCTTGCGCGCGCCGAGGGCGTGTCTTTTGTGCAGTTTCCGGACACGGGTATCCAGCCGCGATCATCCATTGGGTTTGGAATCAAAGCCTTACTCGCTTTGATGGGCGAGACAGAAGCGCTCGCAAGTGTCGGAGGTCTTGCCCAGCGGCTTGCAAGCCGTATGGATGAATGCGAAAAAACGGGCAAGACGCTTGCCGAGCAAATGCGTGGATTCGTGCCTGTGATTTACGCATCCGACCGCAATCGCGCCATTTCCTACAACTGGAAGATAAAATTTAACGAAACGGGCAAAATCCCCGCGTTTTATAATGTATTTCCGGAGCTGAATCATAATGAGATGACGGGGTTTGATTGTATCGATACGACCCGCATACTTTCGGAGCGGATGTTTTTTGTGTTTTTGGAAGACGAAAGCGACCACCCGAAAGTGCAGAAACGCATGGCGATCACGAAGGAACTTTATGCGGCTCGCAAGATCAAAGTTGCGAGTATCGCGATGACGGGCGGGAATGTTTTTGAGAAGATATTCTCCTGTACCCTCATTGCCGACTGGGCGGCGCTGTATACCGCAAAGCTTTATGGCGTAGAGGCAGATCAGGTGCCGATGGTGGAGGAGTTCAAAAAACGTATTGCATAGCGGCATGGAGAAAATCGGAACAGTTGCGGGGCTTCGCCGGTATCCGGTAAAGAGCATGCGAGGCGAAGACCTCACCGAGGTTTTTGTCTCCTACGCGGGAGTGGCAGGCGATCGCGTGTATGCGTTTGTGGACGACGAAAAAGCCGCGCGGGGAGATAATTTTCCGTGGGTATCGGGACGCATGATGCCGGAACTCTTGCTTTATGCGCCTCGTTTTTACGAGGCCATAGGCCCCGGGCATCCTTATCCTGATGCGGCGCAATTCAGAGTTGAAGTAGCGACGCCGGATGGGGAGCGATTTGATATCACGGATCCGCGTCTTATATCGGAACTCGCAAAAAAACTTGGCAGAAAAATATCCCTGCGGTTTTCCGAACGAGGCATGCAGGACAGCAGGCCGTTTTCTTTGGTCGGGACGAGTACGATTCGTGCGCTTGAGCAGGAGCTTGGCATGCCGGTTGCAGAAGAGCGTTTTCGGATGAACTGTTCTGTGGCATGGGATAATGATGAACCTTTTTTTGAGGATACGCTCGTAGGGCGTACCATCCGGATCGGCGAGAAGCTTGAACTTGTGATATCCAAAAAAGATACTCGGTGCAGTATTATCACAGTGGATCCCAAAAGCGGGGGCAAAACACCGGAAATCCTTGCGCATGTCGCGCGGCATCATGGGAATTGTGTCGGGGTGTATGCCGTGGTCTTACGCGAGGGTACGGCTCGGAATGGCGACCCCATTTACCTTCTGTAACGTCATAGGGTATACTGCAAATCATGGAAAATATTGAAATTTCAAAAGGTGATTTCAATCCCGCCCTTGGTGCGGGAAATTCTTCGGGGGCGCAAGGCAGTCAGAACCGACAGAGCACTTCTGACACATCCTCGCAAAATGCTAACAAGGGCGGGGTAAAGCGCGAGCGCGCGGAGCGCGCAGAGCGCCGAGCTGGTATGCGTAAAGTCATTATTGCCGTTGTATCCGTAGTTGCTATCGGGCTTCTCGTCTGGGGAGGCATTATCTGGGGCCGCAAGGTCGCGAATGCTCCGGGTACGTCGTTTGCGAGCCAGGGGCAGGAGCATGTAGCGCTTGATTATCAGTTTAGTTATAATTCCAATCCGCCGACTTCGGGGCCTCACTATAAAGATCCGGCAAACTGGGGGATTTATGACTACGAAGTACATGACAAGCTTGCGATCCACAATATGGAGCACGGCGGGATATGGATTTCATATCGCCCGTCCGTGGATACCCATGTGGTGGAGCATTTGAAAGCGATTGTCGGAGAATTTGGCGGCTCCAAACTCCTGATGGCGCCGAGAGTCTCCAATGACGCGGATGTTGCCGTGGCCGCATGGGCGCGCGCGCTGAAAATTGATCTTGGCGGAGGCGATATCACGGAGGATCAGCTTGGTCAGATCAAGGCATTTTACAAAGCATACAAAAATCGCGGTCCGGAACTCGTCCCCGACGCGATGCCCGGCGTGGATCCCAAGAGTGTACAATAAATACAGCGCATCTATGCCAACTGATCCCAGAAGCAGAAAATCATTGTGGAGAGACACAATTCCAGTGACGTCTTTTTTCTTAATTCTCTTGGCGGCGGCATTTATTGGATTATTAATGGTAGATCCTTTTGAATTTTTGCATGTTGCGAAGCAGATAGGATGTTCACTTCTACTGGGTTATCGTGCGCCGAATTATGACTTCTGCCACTAAAATAAATCTATGCTTTACGAGATCATCATTATCGGCGGAGGGCCTGCGGGGGTTGCGGCCACGGTGTACGCGGCGCGCAAGCGCTTAAAAACTTTGCTCATCGCCGAATCGTTCGGCGGGCAGTCCATCGTATCCGACGACATCCAGAATTGGATCGGCGAGCCGCACATTTCGGGATTTGAGTTGGCGCAGAAGATGGAGGCGCATGTGCGAAGCTACTCAGATGTCGTGGACATCAAAACCGAGCGCGCAAGCGCGGTTGTCGAAAAAGGCAGAGATTTTGAAGTGCGGACGGAGCAGGGCAATACGTATGAGGGCAAGGCGGTGATTCTGGCGGCCGGCGCGCGGCGGCGCAAGCTCGGCGTGCCCGGCGAGGAGGAGTTCAACGGCAAGGGAGTGGCGTACTGCTCCACCTGCGATGCGCCGCTTTTCTCCGGCAAAAAAGTAGTGGTAGTCGGCGGCGGCAACGCGGGACTTGAGGCGGTGCAGGATCTCTTTCCGTATGCGTCAGAAGTATGGATGCTTGAGCGGGCCGACGCGTTGCGTGGGGATCAGGTGACGCAGGAGGAAGTACGCAAGAACCCGAAATTCAAAGGCGTGATTTTCGGCGCGGAGGTGACGAAAATCACGGGCGATCAATTTGTCAGCGCGGTGGGATACAAGGACATCAAGACCGGCGAGGAAAAAACTCTTGCCGCAGAGGGCATTTTTATAGAAATCGGCTCGCTCCCCAACTCCGAGATGGTGAAGGGCTTGGTGGATATGGATGCTTGGGGACAGGTGAAGATTGATTCAAAGCACGCGTCCACTTCACATCCGGGGGTATATGCCGCAGGGGATATCACGGATGATCCGTACAAGCAGAACAATATCTCGGCCGGAGACGCGGTGAAGGCGGCGCTTGCGGCGTATCAGTATCTGCTGAAGCGCGACCAGGACAATGGCATTTCTTGATACGGTTGCGCAATTTACTGAAGACGCGGCGCGCGCGGCGCGCATTTCGGATGATGTTTTGGCGCGACTGAAAACGCTAGATCGCGTGCTTGAATTTGAAATCCCTGTACGCATGGATGACGGCAGTGAGAAAAAGTTTTCCGCATGGCGCGTCCAGCACAATAACGCTCTGGGTCCGTACAAGGGAGGCATACGTTACCATCACGCATCAAATTTGGATGAGGTGAAGGCGCTTGCGTCTCTTATGACATGGAAAACATCGGTTGTGGGTCTGCCATACGGAGGCGCCAAAGGAGCCATTGCCGTAGATCCCCGTATATTGAGTCTGCGCGAGCTTGAAGAACTGTCGCGCGGATACGTGCGGGGGATTTGGCGCGATATCGGCCCTGACAAAGACATCCCGGCGCCCGACGTCGGCACCAACGCCGAGATCATGGACTGGATGACCGACGAATACGCCAAGCTGACCGGCACTCGGCAAAATGCCGCATTTACAGGCAAGCCGGTCGCAAAAGGCGGATCGCGGGGCCGCGAAGTCGCGACCGGCTTCGGAGGCTTCGTCATTCTCCGCGAATACCTGAAAGCGACACGCGACAAGCGACAAGAGACAGGTCGTCCGCTCACAGTCGCAATTCAGGGATTCGGCAACGTCGGCGCTCATATCGCGCGCATTCTTTCCGATCACGGATTCAGGATCACGGCGATTTCCGATTCCAAGGGAGCTTTGTACGATCCGGATGGCATTGATATCAAAAAAGTGACGGATATCAAAGAGCGCACCGGCATTATTGACCGCGCGGTATGCTACTCGCTCGGATCGGGTCAGGAGCCGTGCAAAGTATTTACCAACGAAGAATTGCTGACTCTGCCGGTGGATATTTTGATCCCTGCGGCTTTAGAAGATCAGATCACGAAAGAAAATGCGGGTAGTATCAAGGCGAAAGTCATTTTGGAAATGGCAAACGGCCCGACGAGCCGCGAAGCCGAAGAGATACTGGCTCGCCGCGGCATTGAGGTAATCCCCGATATCCTTGCCAATAGCGGAGGCGTCGTCGGCTCATACTTTGAATGGATACAGTCACGGGAAGGGAAATACTGGAGCGAGGAGGAAGTGCTTGCAAAGATTGACGCAAAACTCGTTAGTGCCTTTGCCGCAGTGACCGAGGAAAAGAAAAAATACAACGCAAGCTGGCGCATGGCATCCTACATCCGCGCGCTTACGCGTGTGGCCCAGTATATCAACTTTGACAACGTTCGTTCGTGACCCGCAAAGCGGGTCAGTCAAAGTTGTATTACTGGGGTTGTTGCCGCAATGAAATGATAAATGGTATTCTATATCCATGATACGTATTGCAATCAATGGATTCGGGAGGATCGGGCGCTCGTTTTTCCGCGAGGCGTTTGGCGATCCCGAGTTTGATATCGTCGCGATCAATGATCTGGCGGATACGGCGACGCTCGCGTATCTCCTGAAATACGATTCCGTATACGGGAGATATAAAAAAGAAGTTGTCGCGAGTGATGGCGCGATTGTCGTAGATGGGAAGTCCGTGCAGGTATTCGCCGAAAAAGACCCCACAGCGCTTCCGTGGAAAGAGCTTGCCGTGGATGTCGTCGTGGAGGCTACGGGATTATTCGCGTCGGGCGCAAAATCGCAGGCGCATCTCAATGCCGGAGCAAAACGCGTGGTGATCACAGCACCCAGTCCTGCGGACGGCGCCGTCACGGCCCTGATCGGCGTCAACGATGATCGCTTCAAAAGTCCGCCTCCGATCACGGCCAATGCTTCTTGCACGACCAATAGTGTCGCACCCGTCATGGCGATCCTGCATGAAAAATTCGGCATACAAAAAGCAGGCATGGTAACGGTGCATGGGTACACCGCGACGCAAAAGCTCGTGGACGGGCCGGATGGAAAAGATATGCGGCGGGGACGCGCCGCCGCGGTCAATATCGTGCCGTCCACCACCGGAGCGGCTGAAGCCGTGATCCAGGCGATCCCGGCGCTTGCGGGCAAGTTTGATGCGGTTGCGGTGCGCGTGCCGACGATCTCGGGCTCCTTGAGCGTGATAACGGCGCTCGTTGAGAAAAAGACCGACCGCAATGAAGTGAATGAAGTTTTCAAAAAAGCGGCGGGAGAATCACGCTGGTCAAAAATTTTGAAAGTGAATGAAGACCCGATCGTGTCGTCGGATATCCTGGGGGAGCCGTACGGCGCGATCATAGACCCCGCGCTCACCAAAGTCGTGGACGGCAATCTGCTTGAGATATTTTCATGGTACGACAACGAAGCCGGCTACACCGCGACGTTGATTGAGCACGTGAGGCGGATTGCTATGCTGCTCTAAAGAACGAAGCGTTCCAGCATCAGCCGCCGCATATGCGGCGGCTGATTTGTTTCTCGGCTGCTACTGGAAATATTTAATGTTTTGTCATAAGATGCCGGACAGGACGCCGGACCAAAATCTCAAACGTAGTCAAAACGCTTTACATGCCTTAAAGTGTTGAACTGCGAGAGTTCCGTTCTGGCCGGCGTCTCTCTATCATCGTCAAGAGGAGAACAGTATGCCGGACGAAAACGAGATCATTGAGTTTCATCGGCAATTGACGGAAAAGATACGTCACTTGGAGGAGGGGAAACCGGATTTCCTCTATATTCAACACTTCGCTCTTTTGATAGCGCGATCAGCGCTACGTCAGCGAAACGGAGAGCTCACAATCCGGGAGGAGCTTGCTATTGCCGGTGTTTAAGATCTACCTCGCTCTGCAAAGGGCGAGGTTTCTCAAAAGGAGACACGATATGGTTTTTTCGTGGAGTCAGACACTCTTGATGTCTAGTATTGTTCCGGCGGTGTTATGGGTCCTTTGTGTCCTATTCGTCCCTACGATCTTTAGTTTTTTGTACCTTTTGGATGAGGATGTGCGAGATTACTTTCGCAGACATATCGTGCGTTGTGTGGTTGAGGATAAGTGCCCTGCGCGGGATTCTCGTATCCACGTCGCGCTGGAACGTGTCCTTTGGTTCTTTATTGCGCAGGGGGGTGTCATTCGGGGAGCGCTTTGTGTGTGGGTGTTTGCATTTTTTTCGGAACTGCTGTTTCCATTGAGCAAGGCGGAAATCGCGATCAGAAAAATCCGTTGAAGAGGGGCGTTGCAAGGGGATTCCCAGAGGGAATCCCCTTTCTTGCTATTTTCTTCTTTTTGAGTACAATCAAGACACTTATGAGACAGTCTCAACTCTTCGGAAAAACTTTGCGGGAGGATCCCAAAGACGAGGTCGCGGCAAACGCGCGCCTGCTTGAGCGCGGGGGGTTTATCTACAAATCCATGGCGGGCGTATACGAGTATCTGCCGCTCGGCCTGCGCGTGCTTGAGCGCGTCAATAGCATCATCCGCGAGGAGATGAATAAAATCGGCGGGCAGGAAATACTTTTGGCGGCACTCCAGCCGAAAGAGCGCTGGGAGAAGTCGGGTCGGTGGGCAAGCCTTGGCGAAGAGGTGATGTATCAGTTCCGCGATCACTCGGGGCGCGAGATCGGGCTTGCGTCCACGCATGAAGAAGTCGTGGCGGAGATGGCGGTTCGTTCCATCCGGTCATACAAGGATCTCCCGCTTTTTGTGTATCAGATACAGACGAAGTTTCGGGATGAGCCGCGCGCAAAATCAGGCCTGCTCCGCGGGCGCGAATTTCTCATGAAAGACATGTACAGCTTTCATCGCGATACGGACGACCTGAACAAATTCTATGCCAAAGCCGACAAGGCGTATCGCGCGATCTTCAAGCGCTGCGGCCTCAAGGTATATATGACCGAAGCCTCGGGCGGCGCGTTTACCAAGGAATTCACTCACGAGTATCAAGCGCCGAGCCCTGCGGGAGAAGACCTTATCTTTTTCTGTGAAAATTGCGATTACGCCCAAAATCGCGAGATCGCGACCATGAAAGAGGGCGATCCTTGTCCGAAATGCGGAGGCAGGATCGCGACCGCAAAAAGCGTTGAGGTGGGCAACATCTTCCGTCTGGGCACAAAGTATGCCGATGCCTCGGGGCTTTCGTATACGGACGACAAAGGAGCAAAAAAATCCGTCATCATGGGATCCTACGGCATCGGACCGGGACGCGTCATGGGTACGATCGTGGAGACATACGCCGACGCGCGCGGCATCGTCTGGCCTGCGGGAGTCGCCCCGTTTCGGGCGCATCTCGTCGCGATAGGGAATCAAGAATCAAGAATCAAGAATCAAGCGGAGAAATTATATAATCGTTTGCTGAAATCGGGAGTAGACGTATTGTATGACGACCGCGACGATAAGACCGCGGGAGAAAAGTTTGCGGACGCGGATCTGATAGGCATTCCGTACCGGATCGTGATTTCCGAGAGGACGCTTGCAAAAAAGGGGATTGAGATGAAAGCCCGCGCGGAGGCGCAGGGACGGATCATATCGGCATCCGCACTGATGAAAAAACTTCTTCAGAAGGCGTAAAGAACCTATGACATGTTTGACAGATTTTTCAGCAGATTTTCAAAGGACATCGGTATTGATCTTGGCACGGCCAATACGCTCGTGTACGTGCGGGGACGCGGCATTGTCATCAATGAGCCGTCGGTTGTCGCCGTAAATCAAAAGACCGGCCAGATCGTCGCGATAGGTGCTGAAGCAAAACGCATGGTCGGGCGCACGCCCGCCCAAATCGTGGCTACGCGCCCGCTGGTGGCCGGCGTCGTGTCGGATTTTGAGGTGACCGAGGAAATGCTCAAATACTTCATCCGCAAGGTCCACGAGCGATCATCGGCTTTTTTTGCGCGGCCGCGCGTCGTCATCGGCATTCCGTCCGGCGTGACGGAAGTGGAAAAACGCGCGGTGGAAGACGCCGCGCGCAATGCGGGCGAGCGCGACGTGTATCTGGTGGAGGAGCCGATGGCGGCGGCCGTCGGCGTGCGCCTGCCCGTGCAGGAGGCGGTGGGGTCCCTGATCGTGGACATCGGCGGCGGCACGACGGACATCGCGGTGATCTCGCTTGGCGGCATCGTGGTCTCCAAAAATCTGAAAATCGCGGGCGACAAGCTCAATGAAGATATCATCCGTTTCGCGCGGGACGAATTCAAACTGCTTTTGGGAGAGCGTACGGCCGAGGATATCAAGATTGCGATCGGCTCGGCATATGAATTGCCCGAGCCGCTTGAGGCGACCATGCGGGGCCGCGATCTGATTACGGGGCTTCCCAAGGAGATCATGGTGGATGACGCGGATATCCGCCGCGCGATGCGCCATTCCATCAACGTGCTCGTAAACGCGATCAAGGCTACGGTGGAAGAAACGCCGCCCGAACTCGTAGCCGATATCATGCATCGCGGGATCGTGCTTGTCGGAGGAGGATCGCTCCTGCGCGGCCTGGATCATCTGATCCAGGAGGAAACTCACATTCCGGTACGGGTCGCCGATGACTCCCTGACGGCTGTCGTGCGCGGTACGGGTATTATTTTGGAAGACGTGGATGCACTGCGGGAGGTGCTCGTAAGCACCGATTACGAAAAAGTCCCCGCTTAAGGTTTACTATGCGTCGGAAATTGATCATTGCCGGTATCGCAGGGCTGATCTTCTGCGTGGTGATTTTTGCGGGCTCATGGACGCCTGTATATGCTTTGCGTACCGGAGTGATGCGCGCATTTACTCCGATGATGAATGCGATGGGACGGACGGGGCGCCGGGTTGCGGCATGGCGCGATTCAGCACCGGCGGAAGAAGAAGATTGCGAGCCGTGCAAGCGGCACGAGCGGGCCCGCGCGATCGCCGAGGCGGAGCTTGTGGAAGCCCGCGCGCGGCAGGCGTCTTTGGAGCGGGCGCTTGGCCTCAAGCAGTATTTGGGACCCTCCGCCATACCCGCACGCGTTACTTTGTATGCGCGGCACGTCCAGGGAGAAATGCTTGTGATTGACGCGGGGGAGGAGGCGGGCGCGCATGTGGGAGATCGGGTGGTGGATGAAGAAGGGTTTCTTGTCGGCGATATCGCGGAGACCGGCGCCGGATTTTCCAAAGTCGCGATCGCGTCAAATACCGGAGTCGCATTTCCGGTGTCATTTGTCCCGTCGGGCGCCGAAGCGCTTGCGCGGGGTATCGGGGCGCGCGCATTTCAGATAGAGCTGATTCCGCAGGATATCTCTTTTCATACGGGTGATTTTGTGCGGCGTATCTCAAAAGATATGCGGGGTATTGAGGCACCCCTTGTCGCGCGTCTCACGGACGAAGGAGATTTGGATGGCGGAGCATTTAAAAAAGCCCGCGCTATTCTCCTCACGCGACCGGAGCGTCTTGAGAGAGTTATGATTATCCCGATACAATAATGCGCTCGTCCTTACTTTTATTCTGTCTTGCTTTGACAACGCTCGCGGGAGCCCTGCTCCTGCAATGGGCGGCGTCACCCCTGATATTCGGCATGCCCGGGGCAATACCGTCCCTTGTGGTTCTGGTGGCGGCGGTATGGTTTTGGATATTGCCCCTCGGGTGGCGTCTGGGATACGCGGCGATTGCTGGTTTTGTCCTGGATAGTCTTGCCCTGCCTCCGTTCGGGACGATGATGTTGCTTTTTTTTATGTTGGCCATTGCCGTGGGCGGCCTGAAAAGGATTTTGGCGAGTCGTGATTCTCGCACAGCACAGATTGCGGGCATGACGCTTTTTTACGGATGCATGATGCTTGGGACTTTTGTCCTGCGGGGTGTCGCGGGAGTTCTCTATACTGCGGGATTATGAGATATAGTCCTGCCTATTCGCGCAAATATTCGTTGTGGAGCCGGTTTTTTCTGCGGAGCCGCCGGCGGCGCTTTCTTGCGCGAGGTGTGGAACCTGACGAGATCTTCATGGACGCGGCTGTCGTATCGCGCGATCCGATCGGGGCTTTAGAGAGCAAAATTGAGCGGCCGCTTGCGCGCTTTTCTTCTTTTGCATTCCTTGCGTGCGTAGGGCTTGGGATCGCATATCTTGGCGTGCGGGGATTTTCCCTGCAGATTGCGTCGGGCGCCGATCTTTTTTCCAAATCCCAGGAGAATCGGTTTGCGTCCCGTACGCTGTATGCGCCCCGCGGGATCCTGCGCGACCGCAATGGCGTGCGCCTTGTGGAAAACGTCCCCGTGTACGGGCTTTTGTTTGATCGCACCTCGTTTTTGGAAGGCAAAGGCGATTTGAATGTCTTGAAAACGCGCCTTTCGGAGATTTTGGGTGAGCCTGCGGGCGCTTTGACAGAACTCGGATTTCCGGAAGATGGCGATGTGCGCAAGCTACCGAACCGTATCTTCATTACGCGGGATATGCCTCTTGAGCGCATGGTTGTCTTAGCACCCCATCTGGATACTCTCCGGGGGATTGAGATTTTTGAGAGTTTCCGCCGTACGTACCGCGACCCGCGCGCGTTTTCGCATGTTCTCGGCTATGTCGGAAAAGTATCGTCGGAGGAAGCCGCGGCGAATCCTTCTCTCAAGACGGAAGAAACGGTCGGCAAGGGAGGCATAGAATTATTTTACGATGATGCGCTTCGCGGCGCCGGAGGGGAGAAGATCATTGAAACCGATTCGCGCGGCAATGAGACAAATTACCGTCTGACGCGAGAGCCTGCGTCCGGGGATTCGCTTGTGCTGACGCTTGACGGAGATCTGCAGGAGACCGCATACCGCACTATTGACCGGTATTCCATGCACGGGCACGGCGCGAGCGCCGTGGTGCTGGATGTAAAAAATGGCGCGGTGCGCGCGCTCGTCAGCTACCCGGGTTTTGAAAACGGCCGTCTTGGGCAGGGACTCTCGTCCGATCAGTTTCAGGCGCTTCTGCGCGATCCGCTGACTCCGTTTTTCAATCGCGCGATCGCGGGAGAGTTTCCTTCGGGCTCCACGATCAAGCCGCTCATCGCGACGGCAGCACTTGAGGAGCATATCATTGATCCTGCAAAAAAGATTTACGATCCGGGCTATATTGATATTCCGAACCCGTACCGTCCGGGAGAGTCTACGAGATTCCCCGACTGGCGGCCGCAGGGGTGGGTGAATATGTATGACGCGATCGCGTATTCGGCAAACGTATATTTCTATATCATCGGCGGAGGGTATCAGGACCAAAAGGGTCTTGGCATCAGCACAATCGTGCGCTTTGCGCGCGCATTCGGGCTTGGCGAGCGTCTTGGCATTGATCTCCCCGGAGAAAAGGCGGGGCTCGTACCGGATCCCGAATGGAAAAAAACCGCCGAGCCCGAGGATCCCATCTGGCGCATCGGCGACACATACCATGTCTCTATCGGACAGGGCGGGGTGAAAACAACTCCGCTCCAGATGGCCGCGTTAACCGCGGCTATCGCCAACGGCGGCACGCTGTGGAAGCCTTATCTGATGGAAGGGCGCTACGGGAGCGAAGGAAAGCTCCTGGAGGGCAAATCGCCCGAGGCGATCAGGACAGGCTTGGCGGATCCAAAATCGCTCCAGATCGTGCGGCAGGGCATGCGCGAGACCGTACTGCGGGGCACGGCGCGGCTTCTGCAAAATGTCCCGGTTGCGGTCGCCGCAAAGACGGGTACCGCACAGCATGCGCCCGGTAAGCCGCCTCACGCGTGGGTGGTGGCATTCGCCCCGGCGGAAAATCCCGAAATCGCGGTGGTCGTCATGGTGGAGCAGGCGGGGGAGGGCGCTACGGTGGCAGTCCCCATCACCGATGAGATATTGCGATCGTATTTCGCTCATCCGCGGGAGAATAATGAAGAAGGAATTATGAAGCTGGAATAATAACTGAACAGAAGTATCTGCGGGAGTTATCTTTCCTGATTCCTAAATCATAATTCCTGATCCCCGCCCCATGTGTATAACCGTCATTGACAGAGATATTTATTTCATATATTCTTTGTTTCTGTTATGTCAGAATACCTTTCCGAAGAGGGTTTAGAAAAATTAAAGGCCGAGCTTCATCATCTGAAGACCGCAAAACGCCAGGAAATCGCGGCGCGCTTGGAGCACGCCAAAACGCTCGGCGATCTGTCCGAAAACGCCGAGTATCAGGAGACGAAAGAGGAACAGGCGCTTGTGGAGCAGAGGATCGCGGAGCTTGAAGAGCGAGTGCGCGATGCGGTGGTTCTGCAAAAGCCCACCAAGACCGATACCGTCCGCGTAGGCTCCACGGTACGGGTTTCTTCGCCCCGCGGCGACGCTACATACATGATCGTGGGGAGCGAGGAGGCGGATCCCATAGGCGGCAAGATATCCAACGAGTCGCCTTTGGGCAAAGCGTTTTTGGGCAAAAAAGCGGGGGATAAGGCGGAGGTAAAGACTCCGGCGGGCGCGGTAACGTATACGATCAAAGAAATCAAATAGAAGAATTCATCACAAAACAAAAACCGCCCCGATTCGGGGCGGTTTTTGTAATGCCAAAAATTATGCAATGAAGAAGCCCCGCACGGTGTGACCCGCGCGGGGCGCTAGAGTTATATCTTGCGGCCTAATTTTCGGAATGCATCAACGAGCGCTCGGACACTATTTTCCAGATGCGCGCAGTATGCAACCCATTCTAAAAAAATAAAGGCCGCTACTTTTCTGACTCTCATTCGCATAAGGAACCTCCCTTTTGGATAATCTCGGACGCACTCTTAGGTACTCTGTTTGCAGGGATCCGATCCCTGTAAGCATACACAGCCTGCTTTTCTTGTGAGATGTCTCCTTTCTACCATGGGATCAGTATCCGTTTCCACACGTGCTGATCAGACATATGAGGGTTGCGGAAATACTGTGAGGCTAGAGTCCTCCTCGGATTCTTGACCTTAAAGAAATCTACATTGAGACCAATCACGTGGAATTTATCGTCTATATCCACTGCCAATCTCTTTTTAACTTTTGCGCTAGAAAAGATCTTTGTGCAGAAGGTTGTCCGAGTGCACAGCCGCTGATAATGTACAGACGGCTTCGGAGAACCAAGCGGAACCAACTCAGACCACTTTTGAAGAATGGGGCGATCTGCATCCCATAGAAGAAATGTTTCGTACCCTTGATACCACTTTTGAGTACGTGACGTCCGCTCGGACAAGAAGTAGGAACTTACCTTTCCCCACTCTACGTCAACCTTTTCTTTGTCGTTATGAATGGTTACAGTGCATGGGCGCTTCTCCAAGCCTGTAATCGGCCTCCATTTCCCATCATGGAAATTAGGGACTGACCTGCCAATTTCTCCGGCAGAAACTACGGAGAACCACAGCAATACGGCGGGTAACACTTTTGCCGCAAATCTTATACTATGCATCAGCGTATCTCCTTAAAGAGCACATCGTATTTGTTTAGGATTGTGGATGCTTTTTGTTGAGCTTCGCGGACCAGTTCCTCAAGAACTTGACCGCGAGTGCGCCGATGCCGAGAGTCCCAAGAAGAGCTCCAAACACGACGCATGGCATGACGACTATCGTCACCCAGACGAAATACTCCGGCCTATCCGCGAGCGGCAACAAAGCGTATCTGCTTACTGCAAGCAGTGCCAGGCCTATAGGCAAGCCGACTTCCAGCTGATCCTTTTGCCATAGGAATTTTATCAGAAGATAAAATCCTACCGTAGCTACCAATGCCACGATCGTTGGTACTAATCCCGCCATAGCCAGCTCCTTTTTCAAAAGGTGGTGAAAAATATGAAGAACAACGATAGGACATATCCTACATATTTTACAACACACTGTCAAGATTCCCTCGCAAGGCATTTCCGCATATGATAGCTTCATATGGCGCTTGATGAGATCAGAGCCGAACGCATAAAAAAGCTTGAGGCGCTTCGCGCCGCAGGTATGGATCCGTATCCCGCGGATACGGGTACGGTGATGCGCGCCGCGGATGCGAAGAAAAAATTTACGGCGCTCGTAAAAAGCAAAAAAGAAATCGCGGTCGCGGGGCGCGTGATGGCCAAGCGCGAGCATGGAGGCGCGATGTTTTTTGATATCGCGGATGCAAGCGCCTCTTTGCAGGCGCTTGCGCGCGAAGACGTACTCGGCGACCGGTACCGCCTGCTTGCAGACACCCTTGATATAGGAGACTTCATCAGGGTGAGCGGCACGATGTTTGCGACCAAAAGGGAGGAGAAGACGATAGAGGTCGGGACATGGACGACGCTTTCAAAATCGCTTCGGCCGCTTCCCGAAAAATGGCACGGCCTGCAGGATACCGAGGAGCGCTTCCGCAGGCGCTATCTTGATCTGGCGATGAATCAGGAAGTGCGGGAAAGATTTGTCCGCCGCTCGGCGATCACAAAAGCGATCCGCGATTTTCACGAAGCGCAGGGCTTTATGGAGGTGGAGACGCCGATGTTGCATCCGATACCCGGCGGTACGCTCGCCAAGCCCTTTATGACGCACCACAATGCGCTGGACATTGATCTGTATCTGCGCATAGCGCCGGAGCTTTATCTGAAGCGCCTGCTTGTCGGCGGGATAGAGCGCATATTTGAAATCGGCAGATGTTTTCGCAACGAGGGCATAGACCAGTCGCACAACCCCGAGTTTACGATGCTTGAGAGCTACGCGGCCTACTGGAATGAGCAGGACATGATGGCGTTTGTGGAGGATCTGTTTCTGTCGCTTGCCAAACAATTCGGGAAAAAACAACAGATTACGGTAGACGGGAAGGCGATTACATTCAAAAAGCCGTTTCCGCGCGTACCTTTCAAAGAATTGCTCTCGCGCTACGCTCTGATCACGGACTACGACCACGAGACGCAGGAGTCGTTTGCCATGCATGCCCGCAGGTTCGGCATTGAAGCGACCCCGCACGACTCCAAGGCAAAAATCGCGGATGAGATCTACAAAAAAATATGCCGTCCCCATCTCACACAGCCCACATTCGTCATCAATCATCCGCTTGAGATATCCCCGCTTTCCAAGAGACGCCGCGAAAATCCGGACGAAGTCAGGCGGTTTCAACTGGTCGTCGGCGGATATGAGCTGACCAACGCATTTTCCGAGCTCAATGATCCGATTGACCAATACGAACGGTTTCGCGCCCAGGAGGCCGAGCGCGAAGGAGGCGAGGAAGAAGCGCACCGCATGGATACGGATTTTGTGGAGGCGCTTGAGTACGCGATGCCGCCTGCCGCGGGTCTTGGCATCGGGATTGACCGCGTCGCCATGATATTTACCGACACAAAAAACATCCGCGAAGTCATCTTATTCCCGACACTGCGCCCGAGACTATGAAGCGCGATTTTGGGCTCTATCACGTCGGCTAGAAAATTCTTTTGCACAAAGACGGGTATTATCTTACCCTGCGCAAAAAAAACGGCCCGGTGGACTTCCCGGGCGGCGGGGCTGGTAAGG
>CAZYED010000010.1:0-18941 GCA_964646295.1 uncultured Candidatus Saccharibacteria bacterium
GCCGCCTCAAATCCCTGCCCGAGCTTCACGGAGCCGAAGCTCAAAAATGCGCCGGATTTTTTGACCGTCCCCGCGGCGATCCCCACATTGAGCACGTCGGCCTCCTGCGAAATGCCTTCATTGTAATAGATATCAAACTCCGCGGTTCTGAAGGGTGCCGCCACTTTGTTTTTGACGATTTTTACCTTGGTACGATTACCGATAATCTCCTCTCCTTTTTTGAGCTGTGCTGATCTGCGGATATCAATCCGCACCGAGCAATAAAACTTCAGCGCCTTGCCGCCCGGCGTCACTTCCGGATTGCCGTAAAATACTCCGATCTGCATGCGGATCTGGTTGATGAAGATGACGACTGTTTTTGTCTTGGAGACAATGGCCGTAAGCTTGCGCAGGGCGTGCGACATAAGACGCGCCTGAAGCCCCACGTGCTGTTGGCCCATTTCGCCCTCAATCTCGGCGCGCGGCGTCAGAGCCGCAACAGAGTCAATGATGATCACGTCCACGGCATTGGAGCGCACCAGCGACTCCACGATCTCAAGCGCCTGCTCTCCGGTATCGGGCTGGGAGATGAGCAGGTCGTCTATCTTGACGCCTATCTTTTTGGCATACTCGGGATCAAGCGCGTGCTCGGCATCTACAAATGCCGCCATGCCGCCTTTTTTTTGCGCCTCACGTACGATGTGCAGGGCAAGCGTCGTCTTGCCCGAGCTTTCGGGGCCGAATATCTCTATGATCCTGCCCCGCGGCACGCCCCCGACGCCCAAGGCGGTATCAAGCGATACGGAGCCTGTCGGAATGACGTCCACGTCAACGCGGCGCGCCTCGCCAAGCTTCATAATAGATCCTTCGCCAAATTTCTCCTGAATCTCTTTTATCGTGGATTCAAGGAGTTTTGTCTTGTCCAACTTTTCTTTGTCTTCCTTCATAGAAGTAGCTTATTCATTATTTTACAAATATATGCCGTACGACAGTCTGTTCCTTGCCAAAACGATTGCGGGATACAAACTCAAGCTCATGCGCGCCCTGCGGCAGTTCTATTTTTTCGTCAAAATTGCCGCGTTCATCAAGCGTAAGCTCGCGGCCGTTGACTGTCAAACGGCTTTCTTTCTCCGTACGACCGCGCACGGATACCGCAAAACTTTCGTATCCTGCGTGATCCGCGGGCTCCGCAAGACGAAGCAGTGGAGGAGCGGCAAAGGCTACGAGCCGTATGCCCCAAAATCCCGCGACGAGCACCAGAAGACCCACGGCAGTTCCGATGCCGATCCTGCGGGGTGTCAGTCTAAACGAGCGCGGGTACGCAAGATTTTTTAGAGAGGACCGCGGAAGGGAGCGCGTCTCGGGAAAAGCGGCTTCCCATTCCTGATCAAGCGCATTGATCAAAAACTCCGCATCTTCCATGCGACATACTTCGATCACCCTCTTGAGCGCTCCCTGCGCGTATACTTTTGCCGAAAACGCGCGCCAATCCCCGCTCTCAAGCGCGCGGATGTAGCGCGAAGAAATACGCGTCTCACGCCCGAGGGTTTCCGGCGTCATACGCATCTCCTCACGGGCCTGGCGGAGCCTTTCCCCGAGCAGTGATCCGCTTCCAAAATCCTGTTTAAAATCGCTCATATCATATCGTCATCAGACAAGGTACTCTCGCCTTTTGTCAGCACATCGCGCGGCTTTGCGCCGTCGGCGGGGCCGATAATACCCCTTTGCTCAAGCAGATCAAGCAGGCGCGCGGCGCGGGCATACCCGACGCGCAGGCGTCTTTGCAGATATGACGCAGACGCCTTGCCCGCCGCAACGACCAATTCTTTTGCTTCCTCATACAGCGCGTCATCGTCTCCGGCATCGCTGTCATCCATATCGCTCCCCTCCTCTCCCTTCGCATATGCTGCAAAGATTTCGTCATCGTGCTCGGCCGCAGGCAGTTCGTCGCGGAGAAACTCCACGATCTTTTTTACTTCCTGCTCCGACACGTATGCGCCCTGAATACGGCGCGGCCGCCCCGTATCTCCGGCAAGGAAGAGCATATCGCCGTTGCCGAGCAGTTTTTCAGCGCCCGCCGCGTCCAAAATCGTGCGCGAGTCAATCTGCGACGCCACCTGCAGAGCGATGCGCGACGTAATGTTTGCCTTGATGAGTCCCGTGATCACTTCCACCGACGGCCGCTGGGTCGCCACGATCAGATGGATGCCGACTGCGCGCGCCATCTGCGCCAAACGTATGATGGAAGCCTCCACCTCGCGCGGAAACATAGACATCAGGTCCGCAAGCTCGTCAATGATGATCACGATGTACGGCAGGGGCTCTTTGTCCGATCCCTTGCCGATCTTTGCGTTATAGCTCGTGATATCGCGGGCGTGCGCCACGGAGAGCAAGTCATAGCGCCTGTCCATTTCTTTGGTGGCCCAGCGGAGCGCCTGTACGGTCTTTTTGGCATCCGTGATCACCGGCGTCAGCAGGTGCGGAATGTCATTGTATATGGAAAGCTCCACGCGCTTGGGATCCACCAGGATAAACCGGAGCATGTCCGGCCCGTTGCGGTACAGAAGCGAATCAATGAGCGTGTGGATATTGACGGATTTCCCCGAGCCCGTAGATCCGCTGACAAGCAGATGGGGCATGCGCGCAAGATCCGCAAACACGGGCGCCCCCGCCACATCGCGCCCGAGCGTCACCAAAAGAGGCTGGAGCGCATCCTGAAATGCTTTCTGCTCCAGGAGCGACCGGAGCCCCACAAGCGCGATGGAGCGGTTTGGCACTTCAATACCCACCAGAGACTTCCCCGGTATCGGCGCTTCAATCCTGATCGGGTGGGCCGCCAACGCAAGCGACAAGTCATTGGAAAGCCCCACGATCCGCGAGAGCTTCACTCCCTCCGCAGGGCGCAGGGTGTACTGTGTCACCGTAGGGCCGATCGCAACCTCCCCCATCTCCACCATGATCCCAAAATTCTCAAGCGTGCGCTTGATGATATTGGCATTTGCGCGGATGTCCCCGGAGCTTGGCGTGCCTTTGTCCCCCTGCAGAAGATCAAGCGGGGGTTTTTTGTATTTCATGCGGCGTAAGGCGCTCTGCTTGGGCGATACCAGACCTTCATCGTCCTCGTCAGACGCCGATGCGGTAACTACGGGAGTTTCCGTGTCGGTCTTGCTCGCGCGCGCGGCAAGTGCGGCGCCCGCACGGGCAAGGAGCGATGTGTTTTCTTGCGGCTCGTTTATCGGCTCGGGCGTAATGGAAGGCGCCACCGGCTCAACATCTTCGTCTTCTTCGTCATCAATCCCGCTCCTCCATAAAAGAGGAATATTGAATACCAGAAGAATGGAAATGATCCAAAGCCCCGCCGCGATGACAAGTCCCGCCCAAAAATCAAAAAGTCCGAGCAGAGGATAGCTTACGGTAGCGCCCAAAGCCCCGCCGCTTCCGGATCCGAATAAAATATTAAAAATCCCGAGCGAGCAAAGCAAAAAGAGCGTCCCGCCGATCGCGGTCTCGCGCACGAATTTCGGCTCGCGGGAAAAAAAGAAAGCAAACCCGCCCAGCAAAAGCATGATCGGCGCGAAAAAATATCCCGTGCCGAGCAGAAAATCAAGCCCGCGGAAAATGGTCCGTCCGGCCAAGCCTCCTTGCCCGAGATAGCTCAATACCAGAAGAACCGCCGCGATAAACGCGCCGATCGCATAGATAGTCTGCTTGGTCTCATGATGAATGCGCGGAGCATGGATTATTTCCCTGCTGTCATCCTCTTTTTTGTGTCTTTTCTTACTGCGTTTGCGCGCCATACAGTGCAAAGTATAGCTGAATTATTCGCCCTCTGCAAACCCATGTGCACTGATCGTCTATTTCTCCAGATCCAGTATCTGATCAATGCGGATGGACGCCACGAAATCAGGTACGTGGCTTACAAGAATCATCGCCCCTTGATATTGATCCAGCGCCGTCGCAATCACGGGGATGTGCCGGAAATTGATATGATTGGTCGGCTCATCCAGTATCAAAAGGCCCGGCTTCTGCAGGACAAGCCGCGCAAACGCGACCAACCCTTTCTGTCCCTCCGACAGACTCCCGATCTTCGTACGCATCATATCGCCCGTGATAAGAAATCCGGCCGCCGCGGAGCGCATTTCCTGCTCTACCGGATGATCCATGACCGCCATCAGCGCATTATACACCGTGTCATCAAAATCCAGCATGGAAAAATCCTGGCGATAGTATCCCACCCGCACGCCGGATCCGATGGATACACCTTTGGCCTTGCCTTGGGCGATGGATTCAAGGAGCGTGGATTTGCCGATGCCGTTTGGCCCGCGCAGGAGCAAATGCTCATTGCGTTTCAGCGATATCGCGGACGCGCGCGCGACCGGCTTATGATTATGAACGACGGAAAACGACCGGATGCCAACGATCTCCCCTACGAGATCCGGCTGATGCGGGATCCTGAATGGCCGGATCGCTTTATCCTCGCGACGCACATCCACTTTTTCCTCCTCAAGCTCCTCCGCTTTCTCGCGCATACGCTTGGCGACCATACGCATCTGCCCACCCTTGTGCGCAAAGGTATTGGCCTTGTCTTTTTTCGCCTGGATCTCTTTGGCAAGCTGGGCGTTTTTCCTGTTTTCTTTCTCAATCCGCGCCGCAATCTGCTCCACCACGTCAAAGTAATTGCCCGAGTACTGCTCAAGCTTATGCGTGAATACGTCCAGATACAGCACGCCGTCGGTGAACGCATTGAGAAAATCCGCATCGTGTGAAATGACGATCACGGTTTTTTTGTAGCTCATAAGAAACTGCGTCAGATGCTCAATGCCCGCGCGATCAAGATTGTTGGTCGGCTCGTCAAGCAGGAGCAGATCGGGGTTTTGGATCAGAGCCGACGCAAGCAGGAGGCGCGCCTGCTGGCCGCCGGAGAATGATTTGATCGCGCGGTCGTGCGGCGCATGAAGATTGACGATCCCAAGCACGTCATCAACTCTGGGGTCTATGTCATAAATCTTTTTTGCAAAGCACCGCTCAAAAAACTCCCGCACGGAGAGCTCCAGTTCCTCGCGCGGAATCACCTGCCGCGAGACTGCGATTGTGAGATCCCGCGGGATATTGATCGCACCCGTATCAGGCTTCAAAGCTCCCGTGATCAGCTGAAAAAGCGTTGATTTACCAGCGCCGTTTTGTCCCATGACGGTAAACTTGGCCCCGCGGCGCACGGAAAAACTCCCCTCATGGAGAATGGGTTTGTTGTGCCCGTATTCAAATGACACGCGGTCAAACCGCACGATTGCGTCGGCCATCCGCCCACCCTACTTCATTCCAAGACGTATTTCAATCACTCTTGTCATCTGCTCTCGCTTTGCTATCATCACATCAGTTCGTCATACAGCACGGCAACCTGTTGCAGGGGGAATGATCCAATGGAAACCTCGCGGTATGAGCAAAGAGGCGTCTCCGCGTCCAAGCCGGATGTGGAGCGGGCTGTCACCGTCCTTGATCCGGGACTCTACCCGGGAGCATTTTGCAGAATCTATCCCGATTATCTGGCGGGAAGCCCCGATCACTGCGTGATCCAGCATAGCGATGGCGCAGGGAGCAAGGCGATCGCCGCGTATCTCTACCACCTGATAACGGGTGATCCGGACATCTGGCATGACATCGTACAGGATAGCCTCGTCATGAATCTTGATGACGCGGCATGTGCAGGCGCGTTTGGACCATTTATGGTGACGATGACGATAGCCCGGAACAAACGATTGATTTCGGGCAATATCATCAACTCTCTGATCGGGGGATGCCAACAGTTGTGTTCCTTTATGTCCAACCTTGTCTATCCCTGCCATTTCGTCGGCGGTGAGACGGCGCATCTCGGTGATCAGGTACGTACGCTGACAATAGATCACACGATCACCGTGCGCTTCCCGCGAAGCCATGTCATTGACGCAAGCAGGATATCCGCTCCCGCGATCATCGTAGGATTCAGCTCCACGGGTCGGGCGACATGGGAGACGATGCCAAATTCGGGCATCGGATCAAACGGCTTCACCAACGCGCGCCATGATACGTTCACGTCCGCATACAAGCACTATCATGAGACGTTTGACTCCGCGACTGATCCAAAACTTGTGTACTGCGGTCGCTATACATTATTTGACAGCCTGCCGGGCGACCCGCGTTTTACCGTCGGGACAGCTCTGCTCTCGCCCACAAGGACATATCTCCCGCTCATCACGCGATTTGTGCGCGAGATTGGGACGCGACACATCCCAGGGATCATTCACTGCTCCGGAGGAGGACAGGCCAAAGCGGTCAAATTCGGATCACCGGGCATTGTCTATGTGAAAGACGACCTCTTTCCTATCCCGCCTGTATTCCAAATGCTCCATGTGCCCGGCATGTCTTTGCGCGAAATGTATGCCACATACAACATGGGGCACCGGCTTGAAGTGGTTGTAAAAGATCAGATCGTCGCGGATGCGTGCCTTGAGATCGCCGCGGAGTGCGGCATAGAGGCTCAAGTAATCGGCCGAGTCGTGCCGTATGAAGAGAATCCGTACGGACGGAAAGTTGTCATCAAAACCGCAGGGGAAGAGTTCAGCTACGGCGTCTGACCTTTCTCCCGCCCGAATATCCCGGAGCGTCTAGGCGCTCCGGGGCTTTTCTTTCTCCGCCTCAATCGTACCCAAAATCTTTTTTATTTTTTCCATGCTGTCCCAGTCGTGGATTGATAAAGGCAGGACATTTTTCGCGGCCTTTTTAAGAGCGGTGATCTTTTTCTTCAGTTCCGCAGGGGACGTCATGTCGCTTTTGCTTAAAAACACGTACTCTTTCTTCCGAGCAAGCTCCTTGCTGTATTTTTTCAGTTCGTTTTTTACGGTGCGGTAGTCCTTTACCGGACTTTTTGACTCGCAGGAGACCAAATGGAATAGAATCCTTGTCCGCTCCACATGCCGGAGAAATTTTATCCCGAGCCCCTTGCCGCGCGACGCGCCCTCTATCAGCCCGGGGATGTCTGCCAGGATCAGCCCGTAATGCACGCCGAGATTCGGCTCAAGCGTGGTAAAAGGATAGTTTGCAACTTTGGCGCTTGCGCGCGTGAGCTCGTTGAGCAGGGACGACTTGCCCGCGTTTGGAAGCCCGATCAGTCCTATATCGGCGATGAGCTTCAATTCAAACCGTATCTCAAAGCGTTCGCCTGCGGTCCCCTCTTCAAACTCCCGAGGCGTCGTATTGATAGACGACCGGAAGTGGAAATTGCCGCGGCCGCCGCGGCCGCCGCGCGCGATACGGATCCGCTCGCCGACTCTCACGATCTCCCGCGCATAGCCGCGGGACAGATTGTGGACTACCGTCCCGACAGGTATTTTCAAAACACGATCCGCTCCATCTATGCCATCACAAAATTGCGGCCTGCCTCCGCCGCCGCTCTGTGCTTTTACATCTTTTTCGTACCGAAACTGCCCCAGTGTACCAAGATCCGATACGCCTTCGGCATAAATACTGCCTCCGCGGCCGCCCGACCCTCCGGCAGGCCCCAAGGCAAGCAGGTTTTTATTAAATGCGACGGCCCCCCGGCCGCCGTCTCCCGCTTCGGCTTTGATTGTCACATCGTCAATCAGCATAATGCCATCATTATACGAGCTGACTGTTTGAAGAAAGCCAGTCCATCATACGTTTGCGGTGAAGCGCCACCGACCACTGATCGCCGTGTTTGAAAAGCGTCGGATGCGCCGTCTGAAACTTCCTCAAAAGCGCCGTCGACGCACGCGGATACCCCGCAGGCAAAGTACGGTTGTAAGACTCCAAAAACGCGGCGGACGTCGTCCGGATTTGGCTCAATTCAAACTCTTCTCGTCTTCCTTTCATACGTTGCCATCATACAACATATTATGAGAAAAATCAAGGATGGAAGAGTTGTGAAAGGCCGAGCACACAAAAGCGCGCGCGGCCTCAGCTCTCAGTAGCTTGGAGCACAGAACTCCAAGCCGACATATCAAAACGTAGGCACATCATCACCTCGCGGAGACGGCGCAAAGCCGAAGCGCGCGGCGACTTCATCGGCTCGCCGAATATCTATCAAACTCTTGTCATGGCAATCACTGCAAACCATGCGGTCGTCTCTGTAGACAGGACTAATCATGTCCTCTCCACATTTCCCGCACTTTACCCCAACCAAGGAACTGCCAAATTGGAACGACATGGTCTTCTCCCTTCCGAGCCATACAAGCCATAGGAGGACTAGTCCAATCATATCACAAATCTGATCAACCTTCCACCGGCTGTGCGCCCCCAAGACGACGCCGAGCCGCCCGAGCACTAGCGAAAAAAGAAATGCCGTAAGAAAGAGTCCGAGAAACGACAGGGAGAGTATTTTCCAGACGAGTTTTTTGAAATTGTCCCATGGCGTCTCCAATCCCCCTCCGAAAAGAATCAGCGTGGATCCCAGACCCACGACCGCGCCAAGGGCCACGGAGTGATTGACGATCGGCCCGAAAAACTCGCGCGCGGCGATTCCGAAAAAGATGGCAACGACAAAAGACGGCAAGCCAGCTTCGTGGGCAAGCAGAAACACGACAAAACTCGCGATACAGATGAGCGCAAACGTAAAGAAGACCATAAGCAGATGCGCATCGGCGCTCCGCTCAAAAAATCCGAATACGGCGTGCGCTTCTCGGCTGGCAAGGCCGACGATGACAAGTCCCGCGGCAAGAACGCAGTACATCACTGCGCTTTTAGGTACGATACGCAATGCAAACATAACAAAAAACCGGATCAAGCCGCTTCAAAAAATGCCATACAGCACGGAAAAGCGGACTACATCGCCGGAGTAAGGAGATGGCTCAACGAGCCAGTCATATATGCCGCCCGCGCATACGCGCGACATATATGACCGTCCCGACTCGGAGTCTCCCCCAAAAAAATACCTTACGCCGGCCGATCCTGAAAATTTAAATTACCAATATCGCATCAAAATACACCAGCCCCGCAAAAGAGGCAAGCCCGGTCTATCCACAGGCATGCAAAGTTCTACATACCCCCACCAAGCGTCGCGACGCGTGCGCGCGTGATGGGGCCAAAGTAGCCTAATGCCGGCGCAATACCCTGCGCCTGCTGAAACCGCGCGACAGCCGCGCGCGTGAGAGTACCGAAATAGCCCGTCACCAGCGCCTCCGGATACTGCTTCTGCTCTATCAAAAATCTCTGCAGAGCCGTGACATCATCACCCCGCATGCCGACCGCCAGATCACGGGTAAACACTTTTGACACGCGTGAAGTTCCGCCGGCTCCGAGTTGCGCCGGAGACGAAGATACAGTACCGGACGATGAGTCGGCCTTGGTCGTGAGCGTATAATCGCGCGACACGACCAGAGCACCCGCAACACTCTCGGATTTTACGCGGAAGTGATAGGGGACGCCTGCGGTAAGGCCGCCAAGCGGCACCGTATGCACGGCAGTCCTCACGGTATCGTGGCCGGTCGTCTGGCCGTACGCAGTCGTCAAGCCGTATTCCACCTCCGATGTGGACGGTGCGTTGGTATCCCAACGGATGACAACCGCGCTTTCGGAAACAAACTGGATCGCGGTATTCAAGATGACCAAAGATTCTTGGGCGCGAGCGCTCCGTATGCCGGACAACGCTACGATCGCTATCGCTAGAATCCATCTCAAAAATGGCTTTGAAGGGAAAAGCGAGCGAATTTCGTCGCAAAGTCGTTGCCGCAGGGGCGATTCGTACCAGAGGTACGATGAGTCCCGAGAAGACGACTTTGCAGAAATTCGCCGCTTGGAGCCCAAATGCATTTTTGAGATGGGTTCTGATACGCCAATCCCCGCCTTTACAAAGTTTTTCCTCATACCAAGTTATTTAACGTTATTTTTCTCCGCTCTTATAATCTTTTTCACGACGATAAATACGACAGCCGCAAGCAGGACAAAATTGATCAGCTCCGCAAAAAACGCTCCGTACGCAAGTCGCACGGGACCCACGACAAACACCGCATCGCGCCACGGCCCCGTAGAGGCCAGAGGCAAGATCACCGGCATTAGCATGTCTTTCACAAACGAATTAATCAGCGCGGTGGAGGCACTCCCCATCACAAAAGCGATCGCCAAAGACGCAACCTTATACTCCTTGAGAAACTCCAAAAACTCTTTTACAACCATACGCCTATTCTATCACTTCTTGTAGCCGTCCACAAAATCGCTTTTCAAGATGCCGTATATTTCTTCATCCTCATACGCGCCCCATTTCTTTGTGTGCCGGCGCAGATGTCCCTCATGCGTCATGTCAAGTTTTTGCATGACGCGCCCGGACGCGGGCGTGGGCGAAAAATGATACGCAAATATGCGATTGAGGCCAAGCTCGCCGAATCCATACGCAAGCACCGCGCGTCCGGCTTCGGTGGCATATCCCCGCCCCCAGTACGGCTTGCCGATCCAGTAGCCGAGTTCTGCGCGGTCAAATTCGCGCGTGATCAGGAGACTGATCGCTCCGATCAGCTCGCCTGCAAAGGTAATTGCAAAAGTTACGCTCTCTCCTTTTTCAAATTCAGATGTCAGAGGCGCGATCCACTCACGAGCCATTTCCTCGCTATACGGGTGCGGTATGCGAAGCGTATTTGATGCGATATCGCGATCGCCCGCGAGGCGAGCCACATCCGCGGCAGAGGCCGCATCAAAAGCACGCAGTACCAACCGCTCTGTTTTAAGTTGCGGAAATAGCATCATATGCACCTATTCTACACCGTACCGGACACCTTCCTCAACATGACATCCGTACGCCACTGAAAGATAAAAGATAGTATACATCTCCTTACGATCGTGAGCATTTGTATACTATCTTCACGGCCTTGTCCGTAATTCCCATACCCATTATCGTAGCCAGAAAAATATCCCAAGAGAGACCACAATCATCAAGAGCAAAAACACAGCCAAAGTGGAAATAAAGATTTCAGATTTTCAATGACGATACTATCTTCTGCTCAAGCTCACATACGCGGCGAAAGTGCTTTTCATCTTTCCAGACCGTAAGATCAAGCACGCCGATCACATAGTTGCGGAATAAAAGAACGTACGGCAGGGCATCCTGTTCGGTTGAGGTAAGCGGCCGAATTTTTTCATATTCAGCTATGTATTGGCGCATCATTTCCGGTCCGTCTTTTGATAAAACCTCCCAAAGCGCATATCCAAGACAGACAATAGGCGGAGAGTATGCCGTATCATCAAAATCCAGAACCGCAGTGACCTGTTCGTCTTTTACGAGAATATTGCCTTCCAAGTGCATATCAAGATGATTGAATCCATGCGGCAAATCCGGACTCAATGCATGGCGGAAATTTTGAGTCCTTTCGGCAAAAGCCTTCGCTTCCGAACCTACAAAGGCGTCCCAGGGAGTAGCGTCCGCAATTCTGTCGCGCAATTCCGTCCATATGCGACTCTCTCCTTTTACTTTACCGGCAAATTCAATCCCGAGAAGATGCATACGCGTATGTAGTGCGGCAAGATTTTCAATCAGCCGTGGCGTGTAATGCAGTGTCATACTCTCGCCCTCCGCAAACTCCATCAAAATAATTTGTCGTCGCTTTCCATCTATATCTATGATGGTCAGCTCTCTATCGTTCTGATTTTTATAAACGGCGGGGATCGGAATATTGTGCTCCCGCAGATAGTCCTGAAAACGCAATTCCAGTTCAATCCTTGTGTCGTCCTTTTTACCATATTGATACACCCGTAAGACATAGAATTTTCCGGCACTATCAATACGCACCGAAGTATTCTCAATGCCCTGATCCAGTATTTTGAATACAAAATCGTCTATCCCATATTCGCCAAGCATGCGAGACACTACACTATGGGTAATACTGATCTGATTGTCAGGATTTAATTTGGGCATACTTCTATAATCTGATATCCGTCATATCAAAATAATTCCGGCCCGTTTTATAGCTTTGGATGGATAGCATGCAGAATTTGAACATCGGCTCGGGCAAGTGGTTCGGATCATACCAGTCCCATGACTCGGACTTATCCGGCTCCAAGACTTTAGGCTCCCCCGCACGCCAGTCGGCTACAAGACTGATATAGATATCGTGCCTCGGCGCATACGGCATGATATTTGCAAGCAGTTGAAAACGGATATTATCAATCTCAATCCCGCATTCCTCATGCGTCTCGCGCCGCGCGCAGTCCTCAAAAGACTCCATGTATTCCAGATGCCCGCCGGGAAACGCATACTCCCCCGCGCCATGCGCGCCGCGGCGCCTCGCAAGCAAAATCTTGCCGTCTCTGAAAATCATCACGCCGACCCCAACCTGCGGCCTATTCGTATTCTCCATACCAATATGTCCTATCCCAAATGTCATTACTATTTGTCCATATGCGGAATTGGGTACCTCAAATAATCATTTCATCTTTATTGGCTTTCTTTTCGTCCAGAATAATTGCCCGTCCCGGAGCTGACGGCAGGCAAGGTATTCCAGAGTATCTCAAAGGCGGAACGCCTCGTTTTTGCAAAAGACGCGTTCTCAATGATCATGATCAGATTGTCAGCAGGCGGAGAAATAAATGCGACAATATCCCCGCAGATCACCTCGGTAAACGGAAGTTTGTACCTGGACGGAAGAAGTTTGGAAACGCGGTTTTCCCGCAAGTCTTTGGCAATGATCTTTCGCGCATAGGGCGAGTCAATAATCATCTGCCTGCTTGAAAATCCGCGTTCTCTTTTTGTCTTGATAATTTCTTCAATGACGTACTTCTCCCGGACGAAATCAAGAAAACTTTCCCCGGATGTGACGATCAGGTAACCTTTTTCGGAGGACGCAAATATAAGATTCCACACCTGTTTGAATCCCGTAGGACCATAAAGAAATAACACTCGGGGCCGATGATATACTGCGTGCTTCCGTTCTTCAAGAACAGTCAGGGAATCTTCGACATCAGCGATACGCTCTCGTGCTCGCTTGAGCATGTTCTTCGGCTCTTCAGGGATATAGTACTGCTTTTTATTGCGCTTGGTCGTGATGACTGCCCCGAACTCCTGCAGTTCGCGAAGTACATAATATACGGTAGTCCGCTTGAGCACGGCGCGGCGCGCAAGATCCTGCACGGTCGCCTCGCCCATTTCCAAAGACGCCAGGTACACACGCGCCGCTTTTTCGGTCAAGCCGAGATTTTTGATTAGCTCTACGAAGTCCATATTTGTATGGTAAACCGATGGATTTATTCTGTCAAAAAGTTCGACAGAATCTATTGAGTTGTCTTGTGCTCGGGGACACACTTAGGACACGAAGATCCTTCACATAACCCTATAATCGGAGGTGCGAGGTATGATTACCTCTGCCCAGTTGCTCGCGCATCTTTTAGGGGACTATTTTTTGCAGTCGGGATGGATGGCAAACAACAAGACAAAGCGCTCCTGGCCGGCACTCGTCCATGCTGTCACGTACTCGCTCCCCTTTTACCTTATGTTCGCTCCTTCACTTGATGCGATGCTTGTGATCATCGTAACGCACTTTGCGATAGATCGCTGGCGCCTTGCGCGCTACATTGCATACGCCAAAGAATTCTTAGCGCCCCCAAGTACGTGGAGACCTTGGAACGAGCACAATGGTACGGGCTACCACAAAGATACGCCCGCGTTTCTTGCGGTGTGGCTCATGATACTTATCGATAATGTCATGCACATCATGATCAACGCCTTTGCGCTAACGTATCTTTGAAACTCTCGCAAATGCCCCGACCTTACGGCCGGGGCATTTTTACTTCATTTTTCTTTCTCTTCTGTGTCAAACTGGATCACCTGAAAGCCGTATTTGTCTACGTCCTCCTGCGGCCAGAATGTCTGGCCTTTTGTTTTGATGACGTATGTTGCGACGACTTCTGTTTTCCTTCCCGTGTATCCTTGCTTGTCCGGATCCCACTCTTCAAGTATGAGCGCATCGCCCTCACTCACGTCAAAATCCGCGAGCCGCAATTCAAATTTCTTCCTGCCCGCGAGAATCTCCTTAAAATACTGCGGCCAGACTTTTTTACGGATGACTGTCATATGGGTACGCTACTTATTTATACACCCAACATCATCCTTACATACTTGAGAATGTAGGGATGATGTTGGTGCTTTTTGTAACGGGCTCTATTCTTGAGATTTTGATTCGTAGCGCCATGCGTCGGGATTGAATACGATGAGTCCGGCCTTGATGAGACGGGAGCGGACGGCTCCGGACTTGCGCCCGAAGTGATCCGCGAGCGCTACCATCGTCCATCCTTCTTTGAAATATCTGCGAAGCGCCTCATCCTCTTCAGGACTCCACGCGCGATACGCGTTGGGATGTGCGGCGCGGATACGCTCAAGACTCTCCCGATCACGACGGGGACGCGCACTGCGAGGCGACGCAGTATCCGCAGATCCAGTATCGCCGGCATGCCCGCCGCATCGCTCAACAAAAGCCTTATGCTTTGCGCCTATTTCTTCCCGTGGCATACCGCGCAGTTTGGCCTCCGCTTTTTCCGAAGCCATGCGAAACCATCTGTCTTTTTCAAGAATCTCATGGCTTACCATAAATGCGCGATCATTGGCGCCGATGAGATACAGCCCCGAAAGGCGCCGCACGCGCGACAGCGCCACATATCCCTGCCCGTATTCAAACGCATCCGAAAGATCCACGATCGCCGCATCCATGCTCATGCCTTGGCTTTTATGGACGGTCATGGCCCATGCAAGGCGCAAAGGAATCTGCGCGACGCGCGCCCGTATCCTGCCTCCCTCTTCAACGATCCATTCCATCGGCTTGATGAGGATCTCCGTTCCCTTATGCGTCTCAATCACGGGATATCCGCTTTCTTTATCAAAACCGATGACTCTCCCAAGCGTCCCGTTTACAAAACCGAGCTGGGGATTATTTTTTGTGCACATCACCGTAGCGTCCTCTTTCAATGTGAGCGATTCCGGCGAAAGGCAGTTGCGCTTGAGCGTCTCCACGAGCGCTGTAGGACCCGATGCTTCCATGAAAAAAACCGCTGGCGGCCCGGGCAATGTCCCGAGCCGGTCGCCATTGATCCGATCCACATCCACGTTGTGGGAGAATAGTTTCGGCACATCGTCCGGCATGTCTTTTGGCACCCGCTTCTGGCGGAATATCCGCTCACGATGCGCCGCGCCAAAGAGATTGGCGCGGATCGCCGAGAGTATGGCCAGATACGCCGGATCGTCCTGGCGATACTGCTCGGTCAGATAGCACACCACCGGATTCAACGCGCGCCAGACGTCCGACATATACGCAAAAGAAGATTTTTTCCTCTCGCGCGATATCGGCGGCAATTGGAAGAAATCTCCGACAAGGACGACCTGAAGCCCGCCGAAAGGCGCGGCACTCTCCCTGCCCGTGCGGCATACGATATCTACCATCGCAAGTGTTGCGGCCGAAAGCATAGACACCTCATCAATGATCAGGACGCGCGCGTCATAAAGGCGCTTTTTGATTTTTCTCCGTGCCGAGATCATGACCGCGTCATCCGCGGAGAGAACATCCGCGACCCCGATGCCGCTCCATGAGTGAATGGTCATGCCGCCGATATGGGTCGCGGCAATACCGGTGGATGCGGTCACCGCGGGCTCTATACCGCGGGATCGCAGGTAAGCGACATAGGCGTTGACGGTATGACTCTTGCCCGACCCCGGCTCTCCCGTAAGAAACACATTCGTTCCCGTCTTCAAAATATCCAGCGCGTCATTTTGTGTCATACGTTTGATATGTTCATACACTATACTCTACCACATTCATATTTGAAAAAGGGCAGACCCATAAATTGTAAAGCCGGCGGTGGTATGCCGCCGGCGATTTGATACTATCTCGGGTGCGATAATGCGCGATTGACTTCACGCGCTCTACGCTCATCGCGATCTCTGCTCCTGCGTGTCTCTGCCCAAGCATTTAGGGCGAGAAGTCCCCACCCTAAAAAGTATAATGACCCCACCAGCACTATGGCCTGCCAAAGAGCTAATCTCTTGTATCCGACAACAGACATGTGCACGATCCATGCGGACACAAATGGCATAGCCAACATCCATACTAAACATGGGCCATGGAACATCAGACTCAATATCTTTCGAATACTCTTCATCGCCCCACCCTTTTTCTTGGACGAAGTGTCTTCTTTCCACTTTCTGACACAGAGCTCACCTTACGTGAAAGTACGATCATCTGCTCCTGCAATTCTTCTATTCTACCCTCCAATCGTTGGACTCTCGTTTCCAATTTGTCCTGCATACTACTAGAAACTTCTAATTGTAGCACTGACGATGTCCGCGAAACATCCGTAAAGGAGAAGGCTACTGTGAGAACTCCCCAAAAACTGAAAAACATAATTACCAAGGTCAGAATATGGTGAGTCCTGATCCATACGCCACTCACTTCCGCTCTATACACTTCCCCACCAAAAACACGTATGAGTAGCTGCAAAGTCTCTTCAATAGTAACTAGTCTACCGTTCCAATACTGGATAACACCCTCCATTCGCCACTCTAGGAAAAACCACGATAACGCAATAACTACTTCCGTGCTTCCGATCAATGCACCTAAAAACTCCCCCTTTATTGCCCTATCAAGACCAAACGGGAGTAATGCGGCATTAAGTGTAAACATCACCGCGCTAATATACCAACGAATAGTCACATCGGCATTTCGCGTCTCTCCTACATTGTCATATAACAGACGCAAATCTTCGCGTCGTTCTCGCGTAAGCACGACCTCACCCAGATCCTCCGGCACTGGCTCCATGAGCACCTCCGTGCATAGTCCACAATTTATCAACGATCAGTCCGCCGATTGGTATATATAATACAAACATCATTTAACAACTTTGTCAACAATCTGTGGTGCATTATAGCCCTCTTACTGCTCCATGATTGCTACCGAGCTGATCGTAACATTCTCAATCGGATGATCTCCTCGTGCTTTATCGGTACGCACATTTTCGATCTTGTCCACGGTTTCCATGCCCGCAATCACGCGACCGAATACCGTATGCTTGCCGTCAAGCCATGGAGCCGCATCTGCCGTTACGATAAAAAACTGACTTCCGTTGGTATTCGTGCCCTCTCCCGCGTTGGCCATAGCAAGCGCTCCACGCACGATCTTATGTGAATTGATCTCGTCTTTAAACGTATAGCCCGGGCCGCCCGTGCCGTCGTTTGCCCAGTCGTCGTCTTTGCTATTGGGATCCCCGCCTTGGATCATAAACCCCTTGATCACGCGGTGAAAACGAGTACCGTCGTAAAATCCGGCGCGCGCAAGCTTCACGAAATTTTCCACAGTGAGCGGCGCTTCTTTGGGAAATAATTCCAGCGCTATATCCCCATGGCTCGTTTTAAACGCCACACGAATCGTATCTGTCATAGGTTTTTGCTGTGTTTCCGCGCGCACCCGCGGCTCCTGCGGGGTCGCTAATCCCGAAGACTGCTCTTGTCCCAAAACGCTCGGGGTCTCGGACAACGATGGGGCCTGCGGCGGCGCGCTGTTATACAAATAATACCAGCCGCCAAGGGCGGCGGCCACGACTACTGCGGCAAGAGAAATATAAAGTCCTCTGTTATTCATTATCTTTAGTTTTTGATAAGTTTTAATCTATCCCTGCCTTTCTTCTTCGTATTTTTGGCGCGGATGCTCGCATCCACCGACCGCGCGATCCATTGTTCAAGCTCTCTTTTGTCCTCACGCAACTCTTCCGGCAGTACCCAATATGACAATGTGGAGACTTTGCCGTTTTCCATCGTATACGAAAAAGGCGTTGAATTCAAACGCTCAAAATACTCCCGATTTTCCCCGTCTGCCTTAAAGTACAGCTCGCCGTCCGCAATGATCGCAAAAATGATTCCATCTTTGTAAATGCCCCACCCGCTAAACATGGGGCGCGATGTGACGCCGGGCATGCCGCCCAGCAGATCATGGATGACGTATTCGTAAAACCCTTTGTCGCGCATCTTTACATCTGCCGCAGGCGCTCCCGCAATTGCACCACTTCTTCGGTCAGCGCTTTGAGTTTTACATCCCTACCTTCCATATATTTCAGCAGACGCTCCAACTCCTCCACGTATTTCTCGCGGTTGATCTCAAAAGCTTTGCGCAATGTCGCATCCGGCTCAACGCCGACAAAAAACTTCACTTCGCTTTTCTCATCCAAAATCGGATAGATCAGTACTTCCTGCCAATATGTGTAGCCGTCTTTGTTCTTGTTTTCCACTTCTCCGCGGTACGGCACTTTGAATCTCTTGAGCTGTTCCCACATATGCTCATAGAAATCTTTGGGCATGCGGCCGCCCCAGAGATCTCCGGGCGTCTTCCCCACCATCTCGGCAAACGTATATCCCGTGTGTTTTTCCGCGGCTTTGTTTGCGTAGATGATATTAGCGTCCGGATCCGTCACGACGATATGATCCGCGATTATATCAAGCCCTTCGATGAGCGTGCTGATCTCCGAGCGCAATGCTTTGATTCTTTCTTCTGTGATGGGCGTACGATGAGTCATACTATCTCGTTATTTAAACCATTCCTTGGCGCTCTTGGGCCATCCGAGCAAGATAAGCAGAGCAAGAGGCGCTCCCCAGTTTGCCCAGCGCTCTATAAAATCCCATACCGACATGCCGACGATCGGACGCAAGAGCGCCGTCCAAAATCCCCAGAATACCATCCATAAAAGCGCTATACGGACAGGCCTGATGAGGACGAGGACCGCAAGCGTGATATCTATGATACCCAGGATAAAAAGCAGTTGTCCTGCCGCCGCGGCATCGGAGACGCCGAACTTGGCAAACCAGCCGATCCAGTCTTTCTTGCCCTGCAGAGCGAATACGCCATGGCCGATGAATTCACCGGCAACGGATATCCGCAAGACCCACTCAATCAGTTTCGTATTCATATGAACATATTTTATGTTACACCATGAG
Source organism: uncultured Candidatus Saccharibacteria bacterium (assembly GCA_964646295.1). Classification (GTDB taxonomy): domain Bacteria; phylum Patescibacteriota; class Minisyncoccia; order Sungbacterales; family HO2-52-23; genus 2-02-FULL-52-23. The sequence goes on from CAZYED010000010.1 coordinate 18,920, forward strand.
AAGAAGAATTACCAGAACCCAT
>CAZYED010000011.1:0-586 GCA_964646295.1 uncultured Candidatus Saccharibacteria bacterium
CGCGATGCCAGCGCTGAGAGAGATACGCGGGCGCACCCGGAGGCACGAGGAGTGTTACCTGCAACATAAAGCTGTTGAGTTTGGGCAAAAATCCGAAATATGTCGCCGCGACATCAAGAACGCGGCGCGTCATCAAAAACTTCAGGAACGGATTGTCTTCTTCGTATATCACTTTTCCCTGCTCATCCGTAGGAAACAGCGATACCCAGAAATCCTTGAGGTATTTGCCCCCTGATTTTTTGCCTTCCTGATTCCGCTCCGCAAGCAACGCTTTGCGCCGCGCACTCTCCGCGACGACCGCGGGATGCGCCAGGCGCTTATCAACATACGCGCGCATTCCCGCAAAAAACGTATCGCTTTTCATAAGATCACGGAGCGGGATGATCGCAATGCCGTCGCGCGCAAGCGTCTCGGCGATCGTCTGCTGTACCGCATCAAGCCGGGCATGCTCGCGCCGCCACATCCTGCGGGGGCGGGCATTGAGTACATAAAACCATATCGGCCACGCATTGCGCAGGCGATGATAGAGATGAAATATCCGCTCTGCCTGCACTTTTAAAAAAGACGTTCCCATGCGATAAAAAGA
>CAZYED010000011.1:596-16790 GCA_964646295.1 uncultured Candidatus Saccharibacteria bacterium
TTATTTTTTCTTCGGACGCTTGGGGGATGCTCGTTTCTCGGCCCAGCGCGACGACTGCATAAGCGATTCAAACGTTCCCGCATCCGACCAGAATCCGCGCACCAGACGAAAGTCATGCTCATTCATCGCGATGTACGCATTGGTGGCATCCACGATCTCAAGCTGTCCGCGGGCGGAAGGATGCAAAGTCTTGATAATATCAAATATCCGCCCATCAAAAAGATAAAAGCCCGTATGGGCATATGGCGACTTTGGGCGGCTAGGCTTCTCTTCAATCCTCGCCACGGTCTTGCCGTCGCGGGTAAATACCGGAGCGCCGAAACGCCGCGCATCCGGCACTTTCTTAAAAAAAGATACCGCGCCTTTTTTGAATGCTCCTACTGCAGAGGCAAAGTCCCGCTCAAATATATTGTCTCCGAGGATCACGGCAACATTGTCTCCCGCGGCAAAATCCTCTCCATAGCGCACCGCATCAGCAATGCCGCCGTCATCTTTTTCCTGAACCGCGTAGGAAAGCCTGATCCCCCGCTCCGTCTCGTCCCCCAGAAAACGTCTGAAGGCGTCAACGGCTCCTTTGCTTGTTACGATGAGAATATCGCGGATGCCCGATCGCGCAAGCGTATCCAAAGGATACGAAATCATAGGCCGGTGATACACCGGCAGAAGATGCTTATTGACGATCTTGGTCAGAGGATGGAGACGCGTCCCCAAGCCCCCCGCAACAATAATGCCTTTCATATAGATTTGTCAGCGGATGGAGAAACCGGAATATGCGGATTCAAAGCGTCAATGCGGCTCCACGCGCTCCGCATCCAGTCCTGATGCGTCCGATACCACTCAATCGTCTCGTGAAGACTTGCTTCAAAATCCAATGATGATTTCCAGCCCAGCTCCTTTTCTATTTTTGCGGCGTCAAGCGCATACCGCCTGTCATGACCCGGACGATCGGCCACAAACTCTATCCGTGATTCATCAGCGCCGAAATGCTTGAGTATGAAATGCGCGATCGCTTTATTGCTCCGCTCATTTCCCGCACCGATATTATACATCTCTCCAGGCTTCCCGGCAAGGAGACATCGCTCCAGAGCCGCGCAGTGGTCTTCCACATGAACCCAGTCGCGCACATGCGCGCCGTCGCCGTAGAGAGGCACTTTTTTCCCGTCCATCACGCGCAAAATAAAATACGGAATAAGTTTTTCCGGATACTGGTGGGGGCCGTAATTATTGCCGCACCGCGTCACCACCACCGGCACGCCAAATGTCCGGAAATACGCGTGGCACAGGAGATCTCCCGCGGCCTTTGACGAAGCGTAGGGCGAGTTCGGCCGCAACGCGCTTTCCTCACTGAATTTCCGATCCCCCGAGTCAAGGGGGAGATCCCCATATACTTCGTCCGTGCTCACCTGCACGAATTTCTTCACCTGCGGAGAACGCCGCAGGGTTTCAAGCAGGACAAAAACGCCATGCACATTGGTACGCATAAACTCCTCCGCATCTCCATGGATACTGCGGTCAACATGCGATTCGGCGGCAAAATTGATCACATAATCCGGCCGGTACTCCGCACACACATGCGCAACCGCTCCGCGGTCGGCGATATCCCCGCGGACAAATATATATCGCGGACTTTGCGCGATGTCCGCAAGATTTCCGACATTGCCCGCATATGTCAGCTTGTCAAAATTCACGATGCGGACTGCGGGAGCGGTGCGATGAATCCTCCGGATAAAGTTTGATCCGATAAACCCCGCTCCTCCGGCGACAAGAATTGTCCCCTTCATATTCTCACTCATGCTTTTTTAATGCAGTTGCGAAAAATTTCTCCATATCATCGGTGAAGCGGCTCCATGACATACGGCTTTCCACAAACGCGCGACCGCCCTCGCTCATATGTGCAAAAAGTGCCGGGTCTTGCACGAGCGACGCAACCGCCGATGCGATCGCCGAGGGACTCTTGGGCGGGACAATCAACGCGGTACTCCGGTCCTCAAGCACTTCCGCCGCTCCTGCGGTCTGCGAGACCACAACCACGGCACCGGAGCTCATCGCCTCAAAAACCGCAAGTCCCCAGGACTGGAGATGATTCGGGAAAAGGAAGATATCGCACTCCCGATACATGCGCCTCAACTCACTATCGGAAACTTTGCCCGCAAGTCTCACCGATTGCTCAAGTCTGCGCTCGCTGATCAGCTTTTTTATTTTCTCTGCATACTCGCGATCCGATCCGGTATCGCCCGCAATGGTAAGTTCGACAGGAATCCCCTGCCCGCCCAGCAATTCTACCGCTTCTATCCCGTCTTCAAATCTGCGATGCGGGAAAAAAATCCCCGCCATCAGGAGACGCGGCGGCGTGCTCACAGATATTCTCCTGCGATAGGGAAACTGCTCATAGGAGACGCCGCTTCGGATTACATGCGCCTGCATGCCAAACTCACTTTCAGCCCAGCCGCGATCTCGCTCGTCAAGCGCCAAAATCACATCTTGTCCCACGATAAACGTTTTGCGATCATACCAGTCAAGCGCCCGGTGCACGATACGCTTGTGCCACGGAATGCTCGTACCGGGTTTCGCTTCTTTGAGCCGCTCCTCGGCGCGGAGGCGCGTCGGCACGTCATTCATCATCCAGACAGAGGGTATGGCGCGTACGCGTTTTTTAAAATATGCCGCGACTTTATACGCCACCTGATCATGCGGATTCAGGATATCGGTCGCTCGATCAATCTTCGCGGCAAGCAGGCGCGCGGCGCGATTTTCGGCACAATCGCCAAGTATGCCGCCGCTCGGATACGCCCCTAGGTCTACGACTTTCAATCCCTCCAAAAGCTCCGGATAACAGTCGCGGACGGAAAAAAGAAACGTGTAAAGGGTCACATCGTGGCCGCGCTTTTTAAGCTCGCTCGCCAGATTCAAGGCTTGGCGCTGGGTCCCGCCTTTTACATTGAGCCGCCGGACGATAATGGCTACTTTCATTTTGCGGTGCGCTCCTGGGCAAGCTTCATATCGGAATCAACCATCATCCTTACCAACGCCCGAAAGCCGGTCTTCGGTTTCCATCCGAGAGCGCGGCGCGCGCGAGCGGCATCGGCGAGCAGGAGATGCACATCCACGGGCCGAAAAAATGCCTTGTCTATCTTCACGTATTTCTTCCAGTCAAGACCGAGATATCCGAATGTCTCCTCCACAAATTCGCGTACCGTGTGCGTCTCCCCGCTCCCGATGACAAAGTCACGCGGCGTTTTCTGCTGAAGCATCCTCCACATGGCCTCCACGTAATCCCCGGCATATCCCCAATCGCGCTTGGCGTCAAGATTCCCGAGACGCAGTTCTTTTTCAAGACCGAGCTTGATCCGGGCCGCAGTATGCGTGATCTTGCGCGTCACGAATTCATGGCCCCTGCGCGGAGATTCATGGTTGAACAAAATACCCGATACGGCAAAAAGCCCGTATCCTTCGCGGTACATCCGCACCAGATAAAATCCTGCGAGCTTGGAGATGCCATAGGGCGAAACCGGATTAAACGGCGTCTCTTCATTTTGGGGAGATGTTAGGACGCGTCCGAGCATTTCGCTGGTCGCGGCAAAGTAAAACCTGCATACAGGATGCAGTGCTTTGATCGCGGATAGAAGATACGCGGTGCCGTCAATATTGATCCGCATGGTGGATATCGGATCCGTGAACGACTCGCCGACGAAACTTTGCGCGGCAAGATGATATACTTCATCGGGCTTGATTGAAGCGATCAAGCGCCACACCGTCGGGTAATCGGACACATCACCCGCATGCAAGCGAATTTTGCCGGCAGAGCCTTGCAGACGTGATAGCCGCTCGCGATGGTCTTCCACCGCAACGCGGCGCAGGAGGCCATGCACTTCGTATCCCTTTTTGAGAAGCAGTTCGGCAAGGTACGAGCCGTCCTGCCCTGCGATGCCGGTAATGAATGCCTTTTTCTTTTTCATAGATGACCCCTCTCCACCGGTATTTTCTCAAGCAAAAAATAATGATTGCGCGGCGTATCGGGCAGAGGCCCGCTCCTTATGATCCGGAATCCGACATCCGCAAATGCCTTGCGTACGCGCCTCAAAGGAGATCCGATTTTTCCGATCTCCCAGTGATGACCCCGCTCGGTCGTTACGATTTGGCGGGTAAACGCGGGACAGCGGATAGAAAGATTCATTTCTTTGATCATCGGCAGTTTCAGGCGCATACTCATGAGAGTTCTCCTGGCATCGGGCACCGATATGAGCACCGTGCGGCGGGAAACGCGCCGCAATTCCCCGAGAGCCTTCAGCGTATCCTCAAAAGGCATGTGCTCAAGCACCTCGCATGCAAAAGCCATATCAAAAGTATCGTCCGGAAACGGCAGTGCCCGCACATCCCCGACCACATCGGGCTTGTACTCCGGCTTATAATCAAGCGTCGTCACTTTTACTCCGAATTTGCGCAGGTACTGCGTCACAAGCCCGTGCACGGGGCCGATCTCCAACACAGACCATTTTTCCAAGTCGCCGCCGCTTTTTCGCACTTCGTCGGCAACCGCGCGAATCTGATGGAAGTAGTGTATCCACCGCGCCTTGTGGTCGTAAAATTTGTCCGAATAAAACGGGACATCATAGGCACCCATAGTGAGCATATCGTACCCCGTCTCGAGATAAAATACAATATGCGCTCATTGCCGAAATCGTAATTTCGGGGTACCATACGCATCAATGAAAGACTCGAAAAAACTGAATCTCGGATGCGGGACCGATATCAAACCGGACTGGGTCAATCTTGATTCATCAGCTCTGTCCGGTGTAGATATCGTGCACGATATCGCGACACTCCCCCTCCCTTTCCCTGACGGGCAGTTTGAGGAAATCCTCTGCCGCGACATCCTGGAACACCTGGACTATGCGCCGGTATTGCGCGATATTCACAGAATCACGGCACCCGGCGGACTGCTTCGCATCCGCGTGCCGCATTTTACGTCAAAGCACAATTTTATAGACCCGACGCATAGAAGACTCTTCTCGGCAAACACGTTTGATTTTTTTGTAAAAAACTCCGCACTCAAAAAAGAACGCGCGTATTATTTTGACTTCGCGTTTGAGCGTATCGCCTCGCGGCGCATTACATTTGAGCACAGCTCGCGCATCTATGCCTACAACCGCATGGCAGAGTGGCTCGTCAACCGGTCGCCCCGCTTGCAGGAAGTCTACGAATCCACGGGTCTCTCGCGCCTTTTCCCCGCCTACAATATTGAGATCACGCTCGTGAAGTGAGTTTGTGCCATAATTCCCGATAACGCGCGATTTTACTCTCCCATGTCATAGCGCGCGCAAAAAGAAGTCCTGCCTCGCCCATCGCTTTTTTCTTGTCGGGGTTTCCCAAAATCGCGAGGATCGCCGACGCAAAATCGTCCGGACTGCGTGTCGCGACGAGTATGCCGTTTTCGCCGTCGCGCACCGCGTCATCAATGCCGCAGTTTTTGCTTCCGACGACCGGAAGCCCTGCCGCCGCGGCTTCCAGAAACACAAGCCCGAACCCCTCCACATCGTGGCCGACATTTTGCGAAAACAGGCAAAAGAGCTCCGCTCCGCGGTAGACATCGGCAAGCTTTTCGCGCGTATCCACGTCTTCCAGAATCACGACCGATCCTTCCAGGCCCTCCTCGCGGATGACGCGCCGCAGGCGCCCATAGTAGTCGTCGGCAAATCTGTTCCCCACGATCACATAGGAGAGCTCCGGAAACTGTTTTTTGACTTTGGCAAATGCCTTGATGCTCAAGTGATACCCTTTGCGCCAGCGCAACTGTCCTACACCAAGGATGTACGGCTTCAAGTATGATACGTCATAATGGGATCCATCCGCACGAGCAAAAAAATCCGCATCCACGCCGTGATTCACAACCTCAATCGTAAGATCGGGGACTTTCTTTAAGACTTCATCGCGCGTAAACGCGCTGATCGCGGTAAGGTGATCCGCGCGGCGGTATGCCCATGCGACCGCGGGACGACGCAGTACGCTGTAGAGCGGTAGGATGGAATTACTGCCGGTGGCGGTGATGATAATTTTTTTGCCCGTGCCGAGAGACGCAAGCACGGCAATCAGGCCGTAGGGAAACACGTCAAGCGCATGCACCATGTCGCATGTCTTTATAATGCTCCGAAGGCGCGGCAATGCCTTAACCAATGACAGCGCGCCGGGCTTGAGAATCGGCATCTCATACGACTCTCCCGCCGGAGCCGACGTCACGACCACAACCGCATCGCTACCGAATTCGTCTTGAGCGCCTTTGATAAGCCTGCGGGAAAATACTCCCGCGCCCTTATCATGACAACGTATGGAGTACCGAAAGAACTCCTTGAGCGGCTTTCGGCCATGTAAATTCGCGGGCGCGCGCGCTCCCGCGCATAATGAGATCCGACCGCACGCGCGGATCGGCCGCGACGCGCTCCATTGCGTCGGCAATCTCCTGCGTATTCTCCGGATTCACGAGCAGTGCCGCATCTCCCGAGATCTCGGCAAGCGATGACGCGCGAGACGTGATGACCGCCGTGCCGCATGCCATGGCTTCCAAGATCGGCAGGCCGAAGCCTTCAATAATACTTGGATAGACGAGTGCCACAGCACGGCGATACAGATATGCGATTTCGCCGTCGGAACGATACCCGAGAAAACGTATCCTGTCGCGCGCGCTTCCCTGTGCCGCCTCGCGCCGCAGACGGTCTGCGTACTCCCCTTCCGCTTTGCCCGCAAGCAGAAGATGATAATCCGGATGACGCGAAGAAAATTTTTCAAATGCCTTGATGATCGCGCGTACGTTTTTCCGTTCCTTCATGACGCCGACAAACAAAAAGAACTTCTCGGGCGTATCCACGGTCGCCTCGGGCATATCGCATACAGGATTAAATCCCAAAGGTACGACGCGTATCTTATCCTCCGCAATCCCGAAAAAACGAACGGTGTCCTTTTTGGTCGCAGTCGAAATCGCGATCACCATACCGGCCCTCCGCAGGGCGAGCGCATGGCGGAAGCGCAGAAAATACTTTTGGATACGCTCTCCTAAACCTCGCGCCGGCATCGCAAGATACGCAAAATCAAGCGCGATCACAACGGACTTTCCGGGTATTACAAACATCGGCATGATCGGCGTGTAATACAGATACGCGTCCGCGCGTGGAGAGCGGGCAATACCGCGATCGCGCCAGAACAGTCCTCCGCCGAGCGTATGATGCGACCAGTTGTGTCCGGGAAATTCCGGCCGGGCGGGTGCCGTACCTTTTGTGAATATCAGAAACTCATCTCCGGGGGCGCTTGCAATCATTGCACGCACAAGATCCATCAGCGCACGACCAAGGCCTGCGGGTTGTTTTTCTCCGTAGGGATCCAAAATAATGCCTATTTTCATAAAAAATTCCGCATTCCGGCTGCTGCAAGGATACGTCTGGCACGTTTCTCCCATGTAAACCCCGCTACACTCTCCCGCGCGCGCGCGGCGCGCGCTCTCGCATCATCCGGATGAGACAGCACATACCGTACCGCTTCGGCGCACGACTCGGCATTGTCAGGCTCATAAAAAAATACTTCGGCTTCGGTCACTTGTGCGCGGTTTGCCGGTGTCGCGGAAGCCACGACCGGCACGCCGGACGCCATATACTCAAAAAGCTTCATCGGCGACGTATACAAATACGAGTAATCGTTTTTCTTGGTTCCGAAGAGAAGCAGGGCATCAGCCGCCGCAAGCCACATGGGCATCTCTCTGTACTCGCGAGCTCCTGCCGCAGTCAGATTGGCGGGGAGCTCGCGCCCCGTCACTTTTTTAAGTTCTCCGGCGTCTCCCCCCACCGCATACACTCTCACATCAGCCGCAAGGCGTGACGCCGCATCTATCATCGTCTCAAGTCCTTTCCATGGATAAAATTTCCCCGCATATACGGCGATCCGCTCCTCCGCGGGCAGAGCGAGCGCGCGCCGCGCCGCGGCTTTGTCTTTGTCCGACGCAAACATCGCAAGATCAATGCCGTTTGGCTGGACAGTGATCTTGTCTCCGGAAATTCCAAATGCCCGTATCAGCGCAGTCCGAACCGCAGAATTGATGACGGCGATCGCCGCGGCGCGCCGAAACAGCACCTGAAACGGGAGCGACCATTGTTTTGCATCATGAATCTCCACGATATACGGCATCCCGAGAAACGGCACAAAGAGAAAAGAAAATTGATCAACATCAATTGCCCACGCCACGGCGCCCTCTTCCCTTTTCGTCCGCACATACGCGCGGTACGCGAACATAAAGACAAAAGAGCTGATCCAATATCCGATTCTGCCCTTGTCATACCAGTCCGGAGTCGGGAGACGCGTCATAGGGACATCCACGCGCAAGCCGTAGAAATCTTTTAAACTTCGGGCATCCGTAGCGCGTCTTGGCGCGACCACTTCCACATCGGCTCCCGCCTCAATAAGGGCTTCGCACATCTTTGCGATCTGAATGCCATGCGCTTTTTCAGTCGGCAGACGCGCGTTTGCGACGTAATAAATCTTCATACGGGCTTTGCAAGGAGATGCGCCATGGTCTCCACCATCCGGTCAAGCGCATGATCCCGCACGACGATATCGCGAAGCTCCGCCACAGGACGCTTTTCGCGGCTCAAGGTTTTGATACGCGCCGCAAATTCCTCCGCACTCGGGCGGTCAATAAAATATTGGGGCGGCAAAATCGCGCGATATGCGTCATTTGACGTCAGCACCGAAAGACCACATGCCATGGCTTCAAGCACCGCCTTATCAAGAGATCCCGTGCGCGAAGCGTTTAAAAATATATCGTGATCTTTGAGAATACCGGGTATTTCCGAATAGTGCCGGTCGCCTGAAAATCGGATACGGTCTTCAAGATTTTTTTCGCGGACAAACGCCTTGATTTTCTCGGCATACGCAAAATCGCCCGGCGTGATGGGACTGCCGACAAGCGTCAATGTCCATGCGCGATCCCACGTATCGCGCAGGAGAGCCGCCGCATTGATGATAGTCTCGTAATCCTTGACCGGCGCAATCCTCCCGACGCTCACAAAGCGCAGAGGATTCTTTTTTGAGACAGGACGGTGGGGGGCGAGAGAAAAGAGTTCCGTATTGATCGCCTGTCCCATATGGTGGACTTTTTTGGAAGGCAGGCGGAATCCCGCTTCCGAAGACGTCACGATATGGTCCACAAAACGCTCGGCCATGCGCAGGCGCCACGAGACTCCCCCGTGCGCGTACCATAAAGCCGTCGTCTGCTTGCGTCCGACGATAAAAGGAAAAGCGGCGATCGCAAACTCCGGGATCTGATGGAACAGCACCGCATCCGCGCGCGCGAAATGACGCGCAAACAGGATCCAAAACCGCCAAAGACGCCGGAGTTTCCCGTATCCCTTTTCTTTGCCGAGCGAATAGACCTCCACGTTTGACGGGAAATCCGTCGTACCTACGCGTGACGCCATGATCGTCACGGATGATGCGTGCCGCGCAAGCAATTCAAACCAGTAGTAAAACGCGCCAAGATTGGTATCTTCGCGATCGGCCGTCTGGGTTACGATAAGTAATTTCATGAAAAACAAGATTCCAAACTCTTCTTATACAACACAAGATACTCCTCGCGCGTTTCCGGGTACAGGCCCGCAGATGTTTCGCGGGCTTTATGTGCCATACGCCCGCGAAGTCCCGGATCGCGCCAAATCTCTGTGACAGCCACGCCAAATGCCTTAGTATCCCCGACAGGCACGATACGTCCATTCTCGCGATCATGGACAACTTCTCCGGCGATCCCGACATCGGTCATGACAACGGGCAGTCCCGCGGCCATGGCTTAAATCACCGCCCGCCCCCACCCTTCATACCGCGACGACAAAAGAAAAAGATCAAACGATTTATAAAAAGACGCCAGATCATCCCGCCACGGCTCAATGACGACATTATTCTCAAGCTTGTAGTTTGTAGTTTGTAGTTTGTAGCGATTGCCGTCTGATCCCTCGCCTACAATGACAAGAAGAGCCTTCGGGCATATTTTTATAAATTCATGCATGACGTCAATCAGCAAAGAAAAATTCTTTTCTTTTTCCACAAATCTGCCGGCCGCAACCATCTTAAAATCATAGTCTTGAAAGCGCTCCTCGGTAGCCGGATCCGGCACCGCGGTCATGAATTTTGAGACATCCGTAAAAATCGGTAATACGAAAATTTTTTCAGGTTGTAGGTTGTAGATTGTAGATTGTAGCAATGAACGGCGGATGCGTTCGCTTACCACGCGGATACAATCCGCCCGCGGGATCAAAAATCGTGCAAGCGCATACCGCACGCGCTCCTTCCATGACGCGCGGCGATACCACGGACTCATGACATCGGTATGTATCTGCAGATGAAACGGGACGCCGCTCATGCGCGACAGCACATACGCAAGCATACCGGTCTCATCCGCGCCCTGCGCGGTTATCAGATCATACTGTCCTCTCAAAGCACGCGCCTCGCGCCATGCGCGTATGATGTGCCCGCCTGAGAGCACGACGATGTGCAGAGCATCAAAAAGACGCGCGTAGTCCGCCATTCGCGCGGCGCTTTCACTGCCGGTGATTTTCACGCGGGGATCCGCGCTGATCATTAAAACTCTCATACTCTTTTCAATACATCTGCCGTAGCTTTTATCATGCGCTCTTTGGTGTACGGCCAATCCTCAATGGGAGCCGTCGGGCGAGTTTTGACGACTGTCTCACGTATCGCGGCTTTCAACTGCTCAAGATTATTATACTCTATCAGAGTGCCGCGCGTATCATCCGTTAAAACCTCGGGATTGCCGCCGATGCGCGACGCAATCACCGGAAGCCCCACGGCCACGGCTTCAAGCAATGTATGCGACAGCCCCTCATAGCCCGAATTGAGAACAAATACGTCTCCTGCCGCAAAATACGACAAAAGCGTCTCGCGGGAAATTGCCCCCGCAAGGCGCACGCGGGGCGCGATTCCGCGGCTGGCGATTTTCTGCCGGATATTATTTTCTTCAGGGCCGGATCCCGCAATCACCAGAGACACATCCGGTATTTCTTCTTTCATGTCCGCAACCGCGTCAATCAGCACTGAAAATCCTTTCCACGGGACAAGACGGCCCGCCGAAATAATCACCGTACCGGAAAGTCCGAGCGACGCACGCGCATCCTCGCGACTAGGCAAGGCGCGCGGGATCTCGCATGCGTTATAAATGACTTTGATCTTCTCCGGCGCGACACCCCATCCTGCCACGATTTGGGCAAGATACTTACTCGGCACGATGACGCGATCCGCGCGGCACGCTACAAATTTCTGGATACGCCTCCGCATTTCCGTTAAAAAATCAAACCTCCCGCTTTGGAATTCTTCTAGCATCACCCATGTCGCTTGCCTGCCCCGTACCGAACTTGTTCTGGTGCGGGGTCTCTTGTCTCTTGTCTCTCTTTGTACATATTGTTCCCACGCATAGTCCCCCACCACTTTCAGCACGAACTTTTTCCGGAGGCTATATGCTACGCCAAGCGCGGGCAATCCGACACTCACCGGATCCTGCGCGAATATGATATCGCTCCCGTACGCCATAAAAAGCGTGCGTACAAAATAAGCGGCGTGGCGAATGACGCGCGACAGATGCCTGACTGCGCCAAAATACGCAATCTTCACTCCCACGCCCCGCACCCGCAATTCGTCCGCAAGGATTTTGGAATACGTGGCGGGACCTCCGATATCGGGCGGAAAAAGACCGGTGGCCAGTGTCATACGCGTCTGCTCCTTCAACTCCCGCGAAAAAAGCTCTGCGTACTTATCCGCAATACCGTCCCAGTTGAAATGCGCAAGAGTCGCCTGCGCCAACCGCGCCAATGCGTCGCCGCGCACAGGATCGCGCAGAAGCTCAAGTATCTTTTGCGCGGCAGAATGCGGATCTTCGGGGGGAACCAAAAATCCGGTCTTGCCGTCTTCAATCACATCCGGAATACCGCCGACGCGCGTGCCGATGGCGGGCAGTCCTGCGGCGAGCGCTTCTACAAATGCATTGCCCATGCCCTCGGAGCGCGAGAGGCGGACAAACACGTCCGATTCGTGCAGATACCCGGGCAGTTTTGCATAGAAAACAGTGCCGAGAAACGATATCGCATCGCCCAGACCAAGTCCTGTCGCGAGCGTTTCAAGATTTTCCCGTTCGGGTCCCTCGCCGATAATAGTGCACTGCACATCCGGTATTTCTTTTTTCGCTTCCGCAACCGCGCGTATCAGTATGTCTATGCCGTTTTTGGGAACAAGTCGCGATACGGTCACGATCCTGTGGCCGCGCGCTTTGGCGCCCTGCAGACGAAAGAGATGCATATCAACGCCGTTGGGGACGATATTCACCGGGGCGACAAACCCGTACAGCCGGGGCGCATCTGCAAGATAGCTTGAGATCGCAGTGACCGCGTCCGCCCGCAGGAGCATTATACGAAACGCACGCCCGACAAATCCCAAGCGCCCGGAAGCAAGCCTCTGCGCGCCTTCGCCGTATTGCAATGTGAAAACAAAAGGAATCTTGGGAAAACGGAGGCCGATCGCGCATGCGGCGAGACTCCCTTGAGAGATATCCACGCCCCAAAGCACGATACGTCGCCCCCGGCGCCTGCGCGGGATATGGGACGGCACGAGCAAAAACGCAAGTATAGGCAGAAGCCATTTATCAAAAGTGGCGCCCCATCCGAGCCGTATGATCGTACCCTCCGGTCCGGTTTCCCGCCGCGGCAAACTGCGCGACATCCGCGCCGTGACGATCACAAAATCAAAAACAGGAGCGAGTCGCTTCGCCGTTTCTTCAATCGCAATTTCAGCGCCTCCGACCAAAGGACGGTAGGCAGTAGTGCATACGATGACAAGCGGTTTTTCCATACAAGCGATTTCTCACGATATCATTCGACGCAGACAAAAGAAACCTATCGCGCCCCCGATGCTTAGTGTAAATGCCGCGCCAAACATCGTAATGGGAAGCGGCGAAAAATTCCGCGATGATGCGCCAATGGCCGCGGGGGCGCGGGCGCGCACTGCAGGCGCGGGGGCGACAGGAGCTTCATCCGATATTTCGGCTGTATGTTTAGGCGCCGGCGCGGGCGATTGTTCAGGCATGCGGGGTACCGCAGGTTGAGTCGGAGTCGGGTTCGGATTCTTTGCGGGCATGGATGACACATTCCAAAGACCCGCAACCGTTTCGTCAGGCCTCCGGATCAGTGCGCTCTCTGCGGGTGACAGATGGGTCACGCGATTTGCAAATGCGGCCACGGCATGTGCGCCGATAACGGTACGCACCGGAATGTAAAACCGCCCCGCTCGGTCATCCTCCAAAATCCAGCCCCCTATATCCGCCGGGATATCCGATCCATTCTCAAGACGTATGTATCCCCCGCTACCCGCTGTAACATTCCCGATGGCGATTTGGTTTGGGACCACTTCAACCGACAGATAATCTGATGCCGCATAATCCCCGGAAGATACATGCAGTACAACGACATATGTACCGAGACTGCGGAATACATGTCCAACGGTCTTCCCTTCGCCGGTTTCTCCATCGCCGAAATTCCACCAAAATCTGGCGTTTGTAATCGGCTCTTTTGAAAGTCCCACTGCGCTACCGGTAAACTCAATCTCCGTGCCGACCGGAATCACACGATCTTCGCCCGCAAACGCTTCAATCGCGGGCGATCTCGGCCCTGCGGCAACTTCCGTACGCGGCACCGTTGACGAGGCGGACGGAGGGGCAACAGGTGCGGATGTCTTTTCCAATCCGACGACGATTTCCTGACTTGCCGTCCACAACTTTCCTGAAACCCGCCCCGTCGCTTTTACCGTAAGGCTGTATCTGCCCGGAGAAGCATCCCGATAATAAAATGTTCTGTTTGCCGTGCCTTTGTTCATCCACGTCCGTGCCGGCTCGCCTGCGGCGTTTAAAAATTCGCCGGTCAACGAGGACGATGAAAATTCCATATCTATCGTCTCATCGGTGGCGTGTGAGTTTCCCCGATCGTCTTGCGCTTGAATCGTCAAATCGCTTGAGAGTTCTCCTCGTTGTATCGTCTGCGCCTCCGTAATAAAAACAAAACGCGCAATGGGCGAATCCGCTGACACCCTTGCGGATAAAAACAAGAGAAAACCCGCCAAAACAATTGAAATGGCGGCTGATTTTCTCTCTAGTTTTTTGGAGACGTCAACGGGCAAGGCCGGCCACTTTTTCGCGAATCGCCTGTATCTGCGCCTGTACGATTTTCAGACGAAGACTGTCAATGGAGTCTTGCACTTGCTCCAGCTGTGACTGTGACGGACCCGGAGGGACGGGCGCTGCAGCTCCGGTCGGAGTTCGCGGAAGCGTATCCACTTTCTCCTGAAGCGCTTTGATCTGGTCGCGGATAAGGAGCGCCTGATTATATTTCAATGAATCCTCCAGCGACTTGCGCACACTTTGCTCCAACACTATCTGATCTTCCGTCAGCTGGGAAAGCCTCTCCTGCAATGCAGATAATTCATCACCCGTTGCGTCCGCCACTTGCTTCTGCACCTCGGCAATCTGCTGTTCAATCCTGGCGGCTTCTTGTGCCATTGCCTGTGGCTTGAGCGCACCAATAATACCCTCCAAAACTCTTATTTGTTTTTGCAGAGTATCCGCAAGCTGTTCCGGCGTCATTTCCTGTACGGCAGGCGGAGGCACCACCGCAACTTCCACAGGAGTAGGAGTTATCCCCAAGATCCCCTCCTGAATAAGCTTCAGCTTCTCGCCGATGATTTTGAGCTGTAACCCACGCAACTGATCCTGGATAGAGGAGACATTGGCAAACCCCGCGCTGGTAGAGACGAGAAAAAGGAGCAGAAGAAGGGCGAATAAGAGAGATGTCCGGTTATTCATGAGGCTTATTTATTTAAGAGAGTTGATCTTCTCTTGGATCAATTTGATTTGCTCCTGAATAAGTTTTGCCTGCGCCGCCTTGATCTGATCTTGAACTGCCTGCGCATCAGCCCCGGAGGCGACAGTCGGAGCCGCAGTAGGCGTAGATGCAGGAGTAGGCGCTGTAGCTTCAGGCGTTGCGGTCGTAGCGGGCGTGCCGCCAAAAACCTCGTCAAATTTGGCTTTTGTCTTGGGACCAAAGCGTCCGCTTCCCGTATCCGTGATACTCGTAATCAAGCTATATTTCATCTGGAACGCCTGTACTGCGCGAGTCGTCGCAGGTCCGTAAAATCCGCTCACCGTGCCTTCAGGATAAAGATCCTTATCAGTCGCGAGTACCGCCTGAAGCAATTTCACCTCATCACTACGCTCGCCTTGATTGATGACGCGCGAGGGGAGACTCATGGTGCCGGATGGAACAGTGGCGGCCGCAGGAGCGGGAGTTGATGCCGGTGTTGCCGGCGCTACAGTACTACCAAACACCTCTGCAATCTTGGCACGAGTCTGGGGACCTACAACGCCAATAGTCGGAATGCCGTATTTTTTCTGAAACGCCTTCACTGCGCGCAGTGTCGCAGGGCCGAAGTAGCCGGATGCAACACCCTCCGGATACACATCTTTGTCCGTCGCAAGAAGTACTTGCAATTTCTTCACTTCGTCATTCCTGTCTCCGAAGCCAAGATTCCTTGCAATGGAGCTCACAGTAGCTCCTACAGATACGCCCGCCTGGGCAAGTTTCTGCGCAATTGCGGCCTGAATACTTGCAATTTGTTGTTTGAGATCGGTTACTTTTGAGACGGTCGCAGTGCTCGGCGTGGTCGGAGCAAAACCGCCTCCACCTCCACCTCCACCGCTACTGCCGCCTCCGCCACTTGATCCCCCGCCACCTGTAGTTCCGCAGGTACTTCCCGGGGTTACGGTCGTATCGCCGTTTTGCGCAGGAATGGCCAACTGGGACTCATTACTCCCGCATGTCGTTGCAATATTTCTGCTGTTGGTCAGAGTTTTCCTGTCGCCGGAGGTGATTGTAACCGCCGCTCCTCCTCCACCGGAAAATGTCATATCGCCCCCGCTCAAGCTCATCGTATTGAAACCGCTGCCGGACTCAAGAGTATATGATGAACCGTCGCTTGGAAGCAGTAGCGTCACATCTTCGGAAACGCTCACATTATCAGCCAAAGCGTAGGCAACAGGCACAACCAGGAGAGCTGTTAGAATTCCTAGAATTAGTTTCGTTTTCTTCATGTGTGTACCGGGTTTTATGCGCA